>JANNDA010001189.1:0-7225 GCA_031387195.1 Planctomyces sp.
GTGATGTCGGGACTTCCAGTCCGACATGCACGTTCTGACCGTCATCGATGCGTCGCAGACGGAAGCCTTCGTAACGACTCAGGTCTGCGAACTCACGACCTGGTCCGCGCAGTGCCATCTCGAATCGTTTACGCGGCAGGCCGACGACATACCACGTATCGCTGGGGGTCGGCATGATCGTCTCGACTCCCATAAAGACGCGGGCTCCTTTGTTGTTGTCCGCATAGGCCAGCAGGTCTTGGCCATGCACAACCATGCCGTCGGCTCCGTCCGCGCTGTCCCGATAATTCATCACACCGACGTTGTCGAAGAGATCAATGCAGTGCCAACTAGCGGGCTTCTTCTTGCCGTTGAACGTGACCTCACCTGTCGGCTTACCGGTTTGTGAATCGTTGTGATGCCACCAGAAAGGGATATCGACACCAAATGTCAGCCCCGACTGAGTCCTCACGCGGCGCTGGCATTCGGTATTCAGATCGAGGAATTCTTTGAGCATCTTTTCTCGCCGAGTGCGGTCATGCCAGCCGAGCAGCGCGTGCGGTTCGTTGTCGAAGTGAATGCCGTCGAATCGCTGATCGGGAGGTGAGGCTTGATTGAACGCGATGATCGCATCAACCACGCCGAGCGGCACGGAATGCTTCGCGCGGACACAATGTTCCGGGTCGCCATCGAGCGCATGCACCTGCAATCGTGTCCGATGAGCTGCGGATAGGAACCGACGTAGTTGCTCTTCGTGACGCAGTTGCACACGTGCGGCATTCGACTTGCCATTCACGGAAGCGATCTGAACGGACAGCGGGTCAACCTTGTAACTGATTTGCACCCAGAGTTGCTCGATCCCTTCTCGAGCACAGAGGTCGAACAGGGCCTCGCGAGCGGTCTCTTGCTCAAGCAGCTCGTCGAGCTTCCACAGCCACATTGTGCGTGGTGCGGCATGTCGCGCGATGGCTTGCTCTTGGCCTTCCGGAGAATTCGGACTGAGCTTCACTTCAGCGGTCGTCTTGAAGCAAATGTCATCGACATAGATGACAGACTGCCCCACGGATGAAAAGTGAAACGTCAGACCTCCGAGGTTTTCGAGATCAAGGGACGCCGCATCGTTCAGCGGAATCAGCACCTCTTGCCAATTGCGGCTGACGCCCGTCGGCAAGAACTTGCGGATCTCGCCCAGCGGCAGTGAGTCCTGTTTCTCGACCCAACCGCGATCGGCCATTTTGACGGTGAATTGCTCGCCACCGGTTTGGCCGCGAATCCAAAACGACAAGTAACCGTATGGCTTCGCGTTGAAGAATTTCTTCTTGGCAGCCTTTGAGTCAAAGAATTGAAACCAGACTCCGCAAAAGCCGCCCTCTTGTTTGTCGGCTCTGATTCGCAAGCTCGTTCCACGCTGACCACGACCGTGGAAGAAGGTTCTGTCACGCAGCGCGTCAACTTTGCTGGCCCCCGATTGAAACTGTCCCTGATTGCCATCCAACGAGTTGGGGACGCCGCTCTCAAAATCCTCGACGAGAACGATGTCCGGAACAGCGGCTGTTGCTGTCTGAACCGAACAAATGCCAAACAGCATCGCGGCAATCCAACCAGCTCGCGGCACAAGCAACGTTTGCAAATATCGGATCACTTCATCCTCGCGAGGCCAACGCCAATTGTGGAAAGCTGCACCGATCGACCCAACGGCGAGCGGGGTGGCGTCAGCCGCCCGGTATATTAACGCCACGGAACCGAGCGATCAGGGGTCAGGCACCGCAGTCGGGAAGTATGCGGCAGCAACTCACACCCTGGGTTCGTCGCTGAAAGGGGAGAATCAGTGACGTACCACGACGACCGGGGCAGAATGTGGAATATCTTCTGGAAGACCATCCAGCGTAGTCCCCGCTTCAAACTGTTGAGCCTGCGACGCGTCCGGCGTCGAAAGCACAACGATCTGATACTTCTGCCCCGTCTCGGTCTTCTCGTTCCCGAAATGAACACGAGCTTTGTACTTGTTAGCTCCTTCCGACTCAGCGAGTGCTTGCACCCACCAAGGCGACCGCTCGTTCGCATCCCGAACGAGAATCACGGGCCATCCTTTGGCTACTTCACACGTCAAATGCTCGATGCGGCCGACTTGCTCGCCAGTCTGAGTGAGCACCGCAACCTCTGGTGAATTCGACTGCTCCTCCCTGTGAGAGTTTATCCATAGACCGAGTCCGACGACTCCGAGCACCGGCACGGCGGCAATGCCAATCAAATTCGTTCGCGTGAATTTCATCCGATACTCCTTGTCGAAGATCTCGTGAGCTTCGTTTCCGCTCACCTCTCAACCGAGACGTCTCTGATACTTCTTTGAAAATACCACGGCACCAGCATGAGCTTCAGAAAATGCGGCTCGCGTGCGGGATTTCATTGCTCAACCTGAAGCATCTTGAGCGGCGAAGCGATTGCCGAAAGCTCCGCAGTCCCGAAGACTCGCGCGGTCGCGACGGTTGTGATGTCGGATTACCAATGCCACGTCGCATCGCGGACCTTCGCTGGGACGAAGTTGTCTTGTTTTGAACGGCGAAAAAAGACTTCCTCGATCACGGCGATCGCATCCGCGATTTTGAGGAAGGCTTGATACAGCGGATAGAACGGCAAGATCAAACTGATCAGCAAGTCTCGCCCCGGCGCACGTGAATAGCCCAGCAAAAGCAGCGTCTGCACCGACTCCAACGTCAACAGGCAGAAATAGAGCAACACCACAACGTGGCCCGCGTTGCCCGTGAAAATCCAGAACAACCACAGCCCGTACAACCACCAGTTGGCCAGACAGTAGAGATTGAAAAACCACCGCTCGAAGAACAGTGCGAAATTACTCCAGCGAAAATGCCGCTGCCAAAAATACGCCATATCGAAATGCTTGCGGCATTCGTAGGTGACCACCGAACGATCCCAGCGCCGACGTTGATGAAACAATCGGACCCACGATGTCGGCACATTGGTGAGACAGCGTGCTTGCGGGGCTGCCGCGATCCGATAGCCCAGTCGGCGAATACGCAGCGTGATGTCGCCGTCTTCGCCAGGACCAACATCCCAACCGCCGAGCCGTTCGAGCAACTCGCGTCGAAACGCACCGAATGCTCCCGACACGATCGCCAACGTGTTGAGCCGCTCGGCCAATTGCCGTCCCATAAAAATTGTCTGTCGGTACTCGTAGGCTTGTAGCCATGTGCAGAGGTTTCGAAAGGCGTTCCAAGCCTCAACGGTGGCCGACACAGCTCCCACGTTCGGATTGGCGAACGGCTGCACGATCTCCCAAATCGCCGTTTCCGAAAATCGCGAATCGGAATCCATGCAGATGACGATCTCAGCACGCGTGTAACGCAGTCCCCAATTCAACGCACTCGATTTGCCGCTGCGCTCGTCACGACTGAGGACCAGCACGCCCGCATGTGTGGACGCAAATTGTCGGGCGATCTCAGCCATCCCGTCGGTGGAACCGTCATCGACGACGATCATTTCCAATCGAGGGTACAAGCCCCACATCGAGTTCAATGCCTCGGCAATCGTGTCGCCTTCGTTGTGCCCGACTAGCAACACACACACCGAAGGGCACTGCGAATATTCGGTGATCGGCTGAACTCCGCGCATCCAATTGAGGAGTCCGTGAATGACATCGAACGTCGCCATGCACAACGAGCAGCAGGCGTAGCGCGTGCCATCAACAAACAACAGAACGCCCAGAATCACTGCCAATTCATCGAATCGCAGTGCTGTCAGCCAGTGAAACCAGTCGGTCAGCATGGTGTTCCGTCCGAGTTGATTGCGCCCCGCTCGCCTGAAAGTCTTACGAATGACAGTGCGCGGCAGGCTTCTTGACGAGCGACTCCGCGTGAACCGACTCGGAACAGTGATACCCCACGAGGTCTTCGAGAATCGCCTGATGCGCGGGAAACCGGAGGCCGCACTTCAGGCAGTGCCCAATGATCTCCAGCTCTTGTGGGCTCCACTGACAGTCATCACACCGATACGGCCCGTGCAGCGATTCGCAATCGGTTCCCACGATCAATCGCTGTGTGCAACATTTCGGACAGGCGAGGCCGTCATCCGCAGTGATGCGGAACTCGGATATTTGGCCAACATAAGCGCACGCGAAATGATGCATCAGCGAATCTCGCTCGACACGAGCCGATCCGCAGCATGGACACGCCGGGCGAAAGCTGGGCAAAGCGTGGCACTGTGGACAGAGCCAAACACGATCGAGCAAGACCTCGTCTGCGCCTCCACGTTCGCGAGCCACTGCTCGTTCGCGATCTGTGATCGAAGGAACAAACTTGAGCCGGGACGAATCGAATCGCGGTGCTCGCATCCCGTGTGGAAGGTCATGCGAGAGCAGCCATTCTTCTCCGTTTGTTCCATGATCGTTTGCTTGAGCTGGAGTTGAAGCGAGGGATTCAACAGCCTTGAACTCTGCGGCGTTTTCGCCCTGACGAACGGTGTCAGCCACCGTTGATGGGCTCGAAGCCGTCTCGTGCGTTTGGTGGAGTATAAAATTCATCGTTGAACTCCGTGAAATGCAGGCAAACTGAAGTGCAGACAAACCGGCGAGTCATCGTCGCGAACTGTTCGCCGCGTTGGCTTCCTGCAAGGAGGGGGCACCACTCGGTGGCATGTGGCCCAGCCAACGATTGACGTCGTGAGGCACTTGCACGACCGCGCCCACCTGCAACCGCTCGTGCTGGAAGCGTCCATCAACAGGCTGAAGATGAATCGGAACGGTCTTGCTTTGATGGGGATAATGCCGCTGAATCTGCGTCGGCAATGTCACGTGCTCGTCACCCATGCGTGTAATTCGGCAGGGCAATTGATCTTGAAACGGCGGCAAACTGACATGCACCGTGTTGCCGTTTTGAAACTCTTTCAATCGCTGCTGTGGGACATACAGCACGATCTCCAAGGAATCCTCTTCGAGAATCGTCACGAGCGATTGCAGGTGCTCCGCCCCCTCACCGCCGAAGCGATGCCGATTGAGTACGATCCCATTCACCGGCGAATGAATTTCGCCCAAGGCCAGTTGCTCACGAAGCCGGCTTTGTTCGCTTTCGAGATTTTTCAATTGAGCCAACATCGGTTGCAGCGCATCGAACCCTGCCCGTGACGCCAGTTCGGCCACTTGCGATCGCTGTTGCCACGAAACCAAGCCTTCCAAAAGAGTCTCCAGCCGGTCTCGTTGAGATTGCTCGTCAGCGATCGCTTGTTCCAAGTCGTCCTCGGTCGCCGTCTTCTTTGCGACCATGCCCTGTACTCGTTCGCGGCGTTGTTGAGCCCGTCGCAATTTGACTTGATCCGCACGCACGGCAGCCCACTTATCGCGATACTCAGCCGCCGCTTCGCCAAACTGGATTTGATATTGAGCCATGCGCCACTGACTGGCGGAAACCTCCGCGTCCATCTTGGCCTGAGTCATCAGCAACTCATCGCCGAGTCGCCCCAGACGTTGCTCGATTTCGTGTTGATCGAGCGTCATCAGTAACTGACCTTGCCGAACTCGATCACCGTTTTGCACATGCACGTATCGCACGACTCCCGTCACCGGTGCGGGAACTTCGATCGTCCGTCCCTCAACCACCCCGTATGCGGAGTAACGAAAGAACGAATTCCAAACGTTGAATGCCCCGAAGCCGAGCACCGACATCACCAGGCCGACGACGAAGAACCGCCCCTTCGGCGGCTTCGGTGGTGTCGCCGAATGAACGGTCGGCGACTTTGTTCGCACACTGGGAGCCTGAAACGCACCGGAGCGATATTGCAGCCCGGCGACCTCGCTCGTTCGAGCCGGTTCGCGATTGTCGCCCGAATCGTGGCGATGGTTTTCGTGGTGAGTGGCCATGTTGCTGTCCGGGTGATTGAGAAAATCCGCGAGGACTTCGCCGATCGAGGCCCGGAATCATGCGCTGCCAAATCCAAGAAGTGCCTTTTGGCCTGATGTTTCCGAAAAACAACCACCCATTTTCGGAGGCCCGCGTTGTGCGACTGTTCTCGCCGGCGCGGCCCGCTCGACTCTCGCTTCACACAGGATCGCTCCCGACGAAAAAGTGGCGGGGCGAGTTTTACTTCTCTTTTTGAAGTGTCCGAAAAAACTCAAGAAGCTCGCCCACAACCTCGCGTCGCGAGGTCTCAATCACGTCGTTGTGATCGGCTCGTAGCAGTTCGACAAATCGCTTCTGCAGACCGTTCGACGATGTCTCCGGAGCTGCGGCAAACAATTTCAGTCCGAGTTTGACCGGTACGATCGTGTCGCGCCGCCCGTGAAATTGAAGTATGGGGCAAGTGACGTCTCGGATCCGCTGCTCACTGGGAAAACGATCGATCAACAGCCAGCGAACGGGAATCCAAGAAAAGTGATTTGCGGCGGCATCCGTCAGAGAGCTGAAGGTTGATCTCAAAATCAAACCAGCCGGCGGCGTCATCTTTTGACTGAGATCTTGAGCCAACCGCGTGGCCACTCCGCCACCCAGCGATTCACCAAACAGCACGAGGCGAGTCGGCTCAATCTTCAAGGTGTCGGTCGCATATTTCCAAATGGCGCGACCGTCGCGAGCCAGTCCCTCTTCGGTCGGTTCGCCCGCACTGTCGCCGTATCCGCGGTAATCAAAGATCAGCACATCGGCCCCTGCCTCAGTGAGTGCTTCGATTTCCAAGAGTCGATAACTGCGATTGCCCGCGTTACCGCCAAAGTACAGCGACAGCAGACGCCCCTGTGACAGCTCATCCTGCAGTTCGTCAGCAGTCTTCGCGACGTGTCCTGCGGCCAAGATCAACCAACCGTGCAGCTCCAGGTCGTCTTCAGTTTTCGTCACCACATCGTGGACTCGACCAGGAGTCAGTCCCGCGATCTCAGCTCGCAATGATTTCGCCGGATACGGGTGATAGATCAGTGATCGCTGAATCCCCGCCAGCATCACCAGCCCTCCGATGTATGGCACCGTCAGCATCAGCACCCAACGTTTCCATCCACTGATCCGAGCTGGACGCGGCCTGTTCTTCCCTGCTGGCTCAGTGGCATTGCTGACTTCATTACTCATGAAAATGACTCCGTTCCAATTCGTGAACCGCTACGTTTCACCTGCACTTTCCGACAACGGTCGGTTTGCGAGCTGGTCTGTTCAAGAGCGTGGCTCTCCGGGGAGAGTTCGGGTTGTCTAACGACCTGAACCGAGTCCGACGGAGAGCCACGGATGGCAGTCTATCGCGCGCCGAAGGAATG
>JANNDA010001208.1:0-3473 GCA_031387195.1 Planctomyces sp.
AAAACAAGCTGTCCACCGACAAATTACCCCTCGGAGCAAGGAGAGATTTGGCGCAACCGCGATGGCATGCGGTTTGAGATGGTTCCACCCGAACAGGGAATGCAGTCCACCACCGGAGTGGGGTTGGTCGTGGCTTTTGCGGATTTGGATGATGATCGGCGTATGGATTTCTACATCGGAAATGACGCGAAGCCCGCAGACCTGCTGCACAACCTGGGCGAGATGCGATTTGCGAACATAGCGGTCGAGTCGGGATTGGCATTCGATCGAAATCTCACCGCACTGGCCGCGATGGGAGCTGACTGGGGTGATTACGATCGCGATGGGAAGTTGGACCTGACTGTCTCGAATTTTCAGTCTCTGTCATTTGTGCTGTTTCAACAAGGCGACGTGAACTCGTTCTCGGATGTCAGCAAGTTCGTCTGTATCGCTCAGGCCACCCGTGACCGATTGGGGTTCGGACTGAACTGGATCGACTTTGACAACGACGGTTGGCTGGACATCGCCTATGTGAATGGGCATGTCTACGAAAACGTCGAAGAGACTGGAGTCACCGCCGCGACTTATCGGCAGCCGCTAGTCCTGATGCGTAACCTGGGCGGCAAGAGGTTTGAGGATGTGACTCCAGAATTACTGCCCGAGGTCGCACGTCCGATGGTGGGGCGCGGTTCGGCCACATTGGACTTCGACAACGATGGCAAAATGGATTTCTTGGTCGTCGATTACGAAGGGCCGGTGATGCTGCTTCACAATCGCTCGCCATCGAAAAACCATTGGATCATGTTCGATCTTCGTGGTGCCGCCCCCAATCGCTACGCCTACGGAGCGCAGGTTTTCGCACAGTCCGGAGAACAAATCTGGAGGGCTCAAGTGTCGCCATCTTCCAGCTATCTATCGACGGAGGATCCTCGCATTCACTTGGGTTTAGGGTCTGTCGAGCGACTGGATAGCGTGATGATTCGCTGGCCTTCCGGAACCGAGCAAACTCTGCGCGATGTCGCGACCGATCAGATTCATCGGATTGAGGAGCCGATCTCACGCCGCTTACCAGAAAGTCATCCTCATTCCAACTGAACCGCGACAAGGTTATAAATTCGAGCATCGCAATCGCGTCCGATCTCATCCCCCCATTTGGGAAATGGGAAAGCCGATTTCAACATAAGTCTTCCCCTGAGCGCCGATCCTAACTCTTCAACTCGGCCTGATCGGAGACATCTTCACTCTGAGCCGTTCGGGCAAGTGTTGTATGAAGCCATCACACAAGATCACGGTCGTATTGGTCGTTTTAGTTCTGGTGTCGTTGGGATTTCTCATTACAAATCTCAATCAGTGGCTTGCCTTGAGACAGTTGACGATTGCTCGCTTGGCGCTCAATGACCGCGATGCGGACAAAGCCATGAATGCGGCACGCGAAGCGGCTCGCCTGGATCCACACAATGGTGAAGCCTACTTCACAATGGCTCGGGTGTTTCGTCGCCAGGCGAAGTGGGGCAAACTCCGAGTTTCCCTGGAACAAGCCGCCAAACTCGGTGTGCCGGCTAATCGCATCCGCCGCGAAGAATGGCTAGTGCTGGCTCAAACCGGCCAACTGAAGGAAGCCGTACCACACCTCGGTGAGCTTCTGTTAAACCCAATGGATGACGGCCCCGAGATCTGCGAAGCATTCGCTAATGGCTTTTTTCTGATGTACCGATTGGGAGAAGCATTCTCGATCCTAGACGCTTGGGAGAAAGACTATCCACAGGACGCCCAACCACATTTTTTTCGTGCGGCATTTAGTCGGATGACCTCAGATTGGAAGACCACCGCCAAGCACCTTCGCAAAGCGCATGAGTTGGCACCAAATCGAATTGACGTCCGCATCGAATTGGCAAGCATGTTGTTGATTTTGCAAGAATCCGATGAAGCCGCCAAATTGCTCGGACAGCTTCAGCAGATCCAACCTAATCATCCAGAGATCCTCGTGGGCTGGGCTCAGGTTCTTCTTGACCGTGGTCAGCCTGAAAATGCTCGATCCACGTTGGATCAAGTGCTGCGGATCGATCCCAAACACATCGTAGCTCTGCGGTTGCTTGGAGGAATTCATTCAGTGGCTGGCCAAATTCCAGAAGCGATCAAGGTTCTGGAAGAGGCGTTCGCGATCAAGAAAAACGACCGAGAGACTCGTTATGCGCTGGCAATGGCGCTAAAAAGGGCTAGGCGAGACGATGAGGCTCGCCAACATTTTCAATTTGTCGCTAAGTTCGCGGAAGTGAATGCGCGAATTGGACAATTGGTCGCGAAAGTTCGTAGCAACAATGACGATGTTGAATCGCGATATGAAATTGCCGAATTACGCCGAAAAACCGACGATCAACGGGAACGCTTGGCGTGGTTGCGTAGCGTCGTCGCTCTCGACCCCAACCACAAAGCCGCACACGCGGGACTTGCCGAGTGCTTTGCTGCCTTGGGGGATCTGGAAGCGTCCAGAAAACATAGCCGGCTGGCTGAGGCGTTTTAGACACTTCCCATCGCACTAGATCATGACCTCCCACGACAACGAACCCCCACAGGCAGCGTCCCAACGATCGGAAGATCCTCCGTTTCCGGCCGAAGCGTGTTTTTACCGGAGACACAGGCGGCTGATCGCTAGTTTGACCATTTTGCTGCTGGTGGCTTGGTTCGGTCCCAAGTGGTTCGCAGTGGCAGCGCAGTGGCAGGCGCGGCAACAACTGGTCGCGAGAGAGCCCGAAAAAGCGCTATGGTGGTTGGACTTGGCGAGCGTCATTGCCGGCACCAATGGGGAGGAGCGTTTCTTGCGAGCTCGTGCCCAGCGAAAACTGGGACGCTTTGATCTTGCAAAACCACTAATGGCTCAAGCCTTTGAATTAGGCTACCCGCGCGATCGATTGGAGCGTGAAAACTGGCTCTTCATGGCACAGTCCGGGCGAATTCGTCAGGCCGAACCTCATCTTGTAGAACTCCTGACGGTCCCACTTGGTGACATCGCGGAAATCTGCGAGGCGTATTTCAATGGATTTAGAACGAACGATCGGTTTGATGATGCCCTGAAGGTACTTGATACATGGATATCGGAGTCCCGCCAGGATTCCTTTCCCTACTATTTGCGCGGTCGAGCCTTTCGCAGTACAAGTAGAACAGACAAAGCTATCGAGAGTTTTCAACGCGCTCTCGAATTGAAGCCGAATTATCACGCCGTGGCCTTAGAGCTCGGTGAAATCCATGCCGAGCGACAGGATTTTGACGAAGCACTGCGATATCTCGAAATCGCCCGAAATGCGAATTCAGAAGTTGGACTCTCGGCCGAGGTTGGCCGAGCTCAGTGCTACCGGAAACTGGGGCAATTCAAAAGAGCCTGGCAGATCCTGGTCGATGTTCTTGACGTTGATCCCGGCAACAACAAAGCGCGCATGGAGCAATCTCACATCGATCTTGAGAATAACCGGCCAGAAGCAGCTCTGAAAAAATTGATA
>JANNDA010000997.1:0-1530 GCA_031387195.1 Planctomyces sp.
CGGTCATGTCGATCAGCCCAAGGTGGCTGTAGCGGTCCATTGTCAGCGTGATGGTTGAATGCCGAGCCAGTTGTTGAGCAACCTTGGGATGGACTCCACTGGCCGCGAGGTTGCTGATGAACGTGTGGCGGAGCGAATGGAAGTCTGCGACACGGCCAGCATCATCGACGGGGCAAAGCAATGTTGATTCTGACCGTCGCTCGGTTTCGGCTGCGTTGTTCTCGGCTTCCTTCTGCCAAACCTGTCTGGCCGCTTCCAAGTCTTTGCGAAACATCGGAGCGGCCTTCTCGGTCCACGTTCCCGGAAACAGACGCTCTCGCTTTGTGCCTGCCGCACGATTCAACGGCAGGATGGCTCGTTGGTTGTCTTGTGCCCACTCGCGTTCTGTGAGCCACTGGCGAATCCGAGCAACCAAATCCGAATGCAGGGGCAGGATGTCCGTTCGGCAGCGTTTGCTGTAGCCAACTTCAAGGGTAACGGTCGGCGTATCAGCGGCGAGGTCGAACGATGCCGGGGAGAGGCTTGCCAGTTCGCTCGCTCGCAAACCGGTCAGTCGATGAGATGGATCATCATTGGGCAGGTCTACGCGAAACAACAAATGCCAACCGTTGCCACTGTCGGCAACGATTGGAGCGGGCCAATTCTGATCGTCGAGCCACGAATCAACTTCAACCATCTTCTGTCGTGCCGCTTCTTTTTCGGCGTCAGTCGCTGAGTCTTCGGCCCCGCGTTCTGGCGATGTCGGGTCAAAGTCGATCAACAGCCAATTTCGGCGAACGATGTCCAGATCTTTCGTCAGCGCGCAGGTCTCGACGAGTTGCGGACGGTCGCACAACGCCGGGTCTATCTGATTCATCACCAGATAGACACCCTTCGCCGCCTTTTGGTAGTTCGCCGCTTGCTCCGCAGCCGTCTCGATATCCTCGTGGCCGAAGTAGACACCGAACGGAGCGCCGCTGCCGATCACTCGAATCTCGCCGATGTGACCAGAGAGGACAAACAGTCGCAGAGTCTTGGCAATCTCACTGACTTGGGCAGGAGTATGCGTTATCTTCATCGTGCCACCTCACCAGCAAGCGGGGGGCAACCATCTTTCGACGCTTCGCCGTTCGCAGCGGCGGAGCGTTGTTCGTTTACAGTGTCGAGCGATTCAAGCCACGCGAGTACGGAATCACGTTTCCACCTCACGCACGGACTCGTCAGCGCGATTGCTGGCGGGAGCTTGCCCGCGTCACTCAACCGCCAAATTGTCGGTTTGCTGACCGACAGCATCCGCGCAAGTTCGGCGGCGTCGATCAGTGCGGACGGAACGAGGCTGACATTACGCATGGCGGGACACCTCCCGCTGCTTGAGTTGCGGATCGTTCGCGAATGTCAGCTTGATGCCGAATCGCTCGACGAGGTCACGTTTTGCGGATCGCTCCAATTCGCGGTCGCCCGACATCCGGGCGGCGCGGATGATGGCCACAAGTTCGGTCGGGGAATTGTTAAAAGGGGGCGCGTTCGCCATTTCATTTGCCGCCCCGAGTG
>JANNDA010001236.1:0-24401 GCA_031387195.1 Planctomyces sp.
GGGGGCTGACGCCGCCCCGCTCGCCTATCTCGCTCGCTCACTCGCGTGTGATGGACTCGTCCAAGTTCAACAGGATGCGCGCGGTCGCCACCCACGCGGCGGTTTCTTCGGGGGTGATGCCGCTGACTGTGTAAGTGCCGACGAGCTGTTTCGCCTCGTCTTGGTGAGTCCGATACCACTCACGAGCGGTCGTCAGCAGATCGGCAAGATGGCGTAATTCGATATCGCGCGGTGGACGAGAGACGCACAAGCGGACGGCACGCGACAAGCGGCTCACGTCATTGGGAAATGGTTGCGACAACAACCGTCGAGCCAGTGCTTGCGACGCTTCCGAAAAGACTTCGTTGTTTAGCGTCGTCAGCGCCTGCAACGGCGTGTTCGACGTTTGGCGTTCGATGCAGGTCAGGTTGGCGTCGGGGCAATCGAATGTCGTGAGGTTCGGATGCGGTGCGGTTCGTTTGAAAAACGTGTACATGCCGCGGCGAAAGCGGTCTTCGCCGGTGCTGGTCGTCCATTTGAAATTGCCGGCATAACTCAGGTCCGCGATTCCCGCCGGGAGCGGCGGATAAACGCTCGGCCCACCGATCTTTTTGGAAAGCAGGCCGGCGACATCCAACGTGAGATCGCGAACAATCTCCCCTTCGACGCGCAGCCGATTCTGTCGCGCGTGCCACATATTCTGTGGATCGACCTCGCGGAGTTCCGGTCGATGAACTGATGCTTGTCGGTACGTCGCCGAAGTGACGATCAATTTGATGAGCGTCTTGCGGGACCACGGCCTTTGAGATTTGGAATTTGAAATTTCAGATTGACCGACAAACCCTGCCGCTAGCGAATCCAGCAACTCCGGGTGAGTCGGTTTGTCGCCGCGAACCCCGAAATCGTTTGCAGTGCGGACGATGCCGTTACCGAACAACAGACGCCAAACATGATTGACGGTGACTCGCGGCGTCAGTGGGTTTTCCGGTGTGATCAACCAACGTGCGAAGTCGAGTCGGTCGGCTGGCGTTTTCTCGTCACGCGACTTGAGCGTCGGCAGTACCGCTAATCCAGCCGGGACAATGTCCAGATCTTTGAGTGGCTCCAGGAATTCGCCGCGTTTGAGCACGAACGTTTTTCGCGGATCTGCTCGACGTTGAGCGACAACCCGCACGGTCAGTTCTGGCTTCGGCGGCTCTTTCTTCTTGAGATCATCCAACTGCTTCACGAAGTCTTTCGTGGTCGGCTCGGTACTGCTGAAGTGATCGAGCAGTTGCAGTTGCTGAGTTTCATTGCGTTGTTCCGGTTTCACGGCGAGCATTTTCTGAATGTTCTTCGGGATCACGGACTCTGGTTCGAGGCCGGTTTGCAGCGACAGTTTGAAACGTCCAATCGTGTGTTGCATTCCGTACTGCTGACAGAGGCGCACTCGGAAGAAAGTAGAACGGATTTCCAATCCGTTCGAGCCGTTTGACTTTGTTGCCGACTCGTCGGAACGCTTCGAGGTCTCGTTGCTCTTCAACGTCGAACTTTCGGACGGATTGGAAATCCGTCCTACAGGCTCTTTCAGCGATCCGATTAGCCAGTGTTCTTTGCCGTACTGCGGACCAATGGCCCAGCCGGTTTCGTCCTTGCCATCAAAGACGTTCTTGGCGAGCCACGGTTTGTCGGCTTGTTCAAAGTCTGCTTTCGCGGAGGCGAACTCCAGCTTGCGAGCGTCCGCAAAGTCCGCAGTCGTGGCGACCTCGACGGTCAGTTCCGACAGCACGAAGTTTCCATGAGCCACTCGGCCGGGGCCTTTGACGGGTAGCGAATCGTCCGGCAACACATCGAGCCGAATGGCATTGATCCCGACGGCATTCGACTTGCCAGTCAGCGTGTAAACGGCACGTTCCGGATTCTTGCCGCTCGCCAAGAACGAGCCGTCTTTCTGTGCGGTGAAAGTGATCTCACCGTCATTGCTGACTTGAGACTCGTCGAGCGAGTGCAGCTTCAATGGATTTGTGGCTGACTTCGCCAACGCCGCTTGCTGCTTCTCTTCCCACGCTGTGAATGCCGCACCGAGTTTCGCTTGTTCGCCACGCAGCTTCGTCGTGACGGCAGCGATCACCTCGTCGTGAGCCACTTTGTCCTTTTGATATTGAGCGATCTCGGCGTCGTTCTTCGGAACAATCGCTGTCTCTTCGTCGCCGTTGTTCGCGAAGGCGAAGAGTTGGTAGTACTCGCGCTGACTGATTGCGTCGTACTTGTGCGTGTGACAGCGAGCACAACCGACTGTCAGGCCGAGCCACACCGCTCCGGTCGTTTCGACGCGATCAAAGCACGCCTCGATCCGCCATTGTTCTTTGTCGGTGCCTCCCTCGGTGTTGGTCAGCGTCTGCCGATGAAAGGCGGTCGCGAGCCGTTGCAGCGGACTCGCATCCGGCAGCAGATCGCCCGCCAGTTGCTCGACGGTGAATTGATCGAACGGCATATCGGCGTTGATTGCATCGATGACCCAGTCGCGCCAGCGATAGGCATCGGGCCGAGCGTTGTCCTTTTCATAGCCATCCGAATCGGCATACCGAGCCATATCCAACCAGTGCCGTCCCCAACGCTCGCCGAAGTGCGATGACTTGAGCAGCCGATCGACAAGGTCCTCATACGCAATGGGCCGAGCGTCGTTGACGAAGTCATCCACCTGTTCGATCGACGGCGGCAAGCCCAGCAGATCGAGGCTCAATCGGCGGATCAGTGTGTAACGATCGGCTTCGGGTGACGGTGTTACGCCACGTTTTTCCAATTCAGCCAGCACGAATTGATCGACCTGATTTCGTACCCAGTCCGACTTCTTGACGACTGGCGGCGCGACTCGCTTGAGCGGTTGATATGCCCAATGTGCGGTCTTCGGTTTTGAGTCCTGCGGCGAATCACCTTCGGGCCAAACTAAACCTTGATCGATCCACGCTCGCAGAACGCCGACTTCTTCCGGCTTGAGCGGTGCTCCTTCGGGTGGCATCACCTTTTGCGGATCGGTTCCCGCGACGTAGGCGATCAACCGACTCTTGGCGCTGTTGCCCACCTCAATGACTTTGCCGAAATCGCCACCCAGCAACGCCGCCTCTTTGCGATCGAGCCGCAGTCCGGACTCCTGCTTTTTTTCGCCGTGACATTGCAGGCAATGCTTCTGCAACAGCGGCCGCACATCTTTGACAAAGTCGATCTTCCGATCGACCGCAGGGGGCAGTTTGCTCTCCGCCAGCGCGAATGAGTTCAACGCCAGAACGATCAAACCAACGAACAGAAATCGCGGAGTCATGCGGGGTCTCCGATCCTGGAGTGCTCCGGTTCGACGGAGCCCTCCATCATCGCGGTGGAAAGGCGGGAGAGGTTGTCAGGGATCGTCGTGGCGAACAACCTTCCTGGCTTCTGCTCACGATGACGGTTCAACAATATCGAGTGTCTGATCCCGCAAGATTGGAGGGCTGCGTCGAGTCGCAGCACTCCAGGGTGGCTACTGCATCTCTGCTTGCTTAAGAATCTCTTCCGCTTCCTGAGCGGCCTCGGTGCTGCCGTGGTCTTTGATCAAGTTCTGCAATTGTCGAATCGCGCTCTTTCGGGCTGTCGGTGATTTCGAGGCCGATTGCTTGGCCAGCTCCAGTGTTTTGAACGCCGCCAGTTCTTCTTTGATCGCGTCGTCTCCCGTGAGTTCCTTGATCGTGGTGGCCACTTCAGGCGGAACGGCAAAGCCTTTGAACTTGGCTGGAATGACCGAGTATTTTTTGAAAGCCTGCCATTTCTTCTCGTCATCAAGCGCCTTCTTCGCGGCCTCCATCTGAGCGTTGAGATCATCGAGCACCACTTGATTGAGCATTTGAGCCGCCTCTTTGATCGCCCCTTTCCCGTTGAGATATTTCTTCAGCGTTAAAGCCGCATCGGGGTACTTGCCGAACTCAATCGCCTGCCAAGCCGACTGCAATTGTTGTGGGAGATCCTTCGGTTCGACTTTCCACTTGGCTTCACGCAACGCTTCGAGTGCCGAACCTTCAAGATTTTCGGCGTCGCCTGTCTTGAGCGAACCGTTGGGCAACACCAACTGGACCTGTTTGATATTTTGCAGCGAGATCTTGAATGGGAACTGGCTCTCAAAGGAACGATCCGAATCACAGATGACCGGCCAGGTCACTTTGTTCCGCCGCAAGTAATTCTCCAATTGCGGCCGCGCGGTCCCGGAATTGACCGCGATGAACATCACCGGCTGCCCTTCAAACTTCGAGGTCGCAGGTAACACCTTCGACCAAGCCTCCACGCATTTCGGGCATTCTTCATCGAAGAAGTACAACACCGCACCTTTCCCCGCGAGCATCTCATTGGTGATTGGCGGCGAGTTGATCCATTGGCTCGAATTGCTGGGCAGTTTTGGAGCCGGCTTGGCGGCAGTTTCTTGGGCCGTCGAGGTCTCAATTCCGACGAGGAGCAAAAGTCCGCAAGCCATCGCGAACATGGCCAAGACGCATCGACCGGCAAGGTACGTGGGAGTGATCGGCATCATAACCCTTTCAAGATTGACGTGAATTCGCTCTGGCTCGGTGACAGCAGTTGTAACGGCGTCCGCGCGAACTCGACCATTATGTCCGGACAAGTCCCACCAAGAAACCGACGGCCAATGAATTCCTGGAAGAGACTCGGACAACGGCTGCCGATAGACCGACTGAAGATGTAACCCGAAGCGTCAGCGAGGGTGTCAGCGTTCGCCCTCGCTGACGCCTCGGGTTACATGGTGGTACTCCGCCTCATTCCTGAGTTGACGATCTCACATGCCGAACTTTCTGAAAGACTACTGGGAATTCCTGGGGCAGTACCGCGAGCGGTTTGAAACCACCGGAGCGGTCGCGCCTAGCAGCCGGTTTCTCGCTAAAGCCATGACCATTCCAATGTCTCAGCGAGATGACGTCATTCGAGTTCTCGAAGTCGGTCCCGGCACTGGCGCGGTCACCAAACGGGTCGTTCAATTGCTCAAGCCGAACGACGTCTTCGATCTGGTCGAACTGAACGAGACATTCGCTGAGTTGCTTCAACAGCGATTTGAAAAAGATGCGAAGTATCGTGCCGTCGCCGAACGCTCGACCGTGCATGTGTGCCCGATTCAAGAATTCAAAGCGGACCAACCCTACGACATCATCATCAGCGGGCTGCCTCTGAATAATTTCCCGTCCGAATTGGTACGACAGATTTTTCAACGGTTCTTTGAACTGCTCGCACCCGGTGGGACGTTGTCGTATTTCGAATACATGTATATCCGCCCGTTACGAAAACTCGTCTCTGCTGCGCCGGAAAAGAAACGTCTGACGGAACTCGACAAGATCGCCAACGAGTATCTCGAAAAGTACCGCATCGACCGGAGTTGGGTCTTCGTGAATGTGCCCCCGGCTTGGGTGCAGCACCTTCGCAAATCGTAGGTCAGCCTCGTTACTGATAAGCCACATTCGTGGATGCCGGATTCAGTTCATAGGCGTGAGAGAACCAATCGAAACCCAGTGGGCGAGTGTTCGCCGAGTGTATCGCATCAATGATGTTGTACGCTCGGTTGCGGAAGACGCCGGAAACGGACATCTGCTCGTTGCAGTACAGCTCCGTGTGAATCGCCGGATGGAAGTAACGGCGGAGGTTGAAGCCGTTTTCATGGGCCGAGTTGCTAATCGCGGGGGTGACGATGATTTCCATGCGATGCGGATGCTCGAAGATCAGTACGTTCGGGAAAGTCATCAGCCAGTTGCCGCCCGAATCGGCGACCACTTGCCGTTCGCCCATCACGCGACCTTGAGAATCATAGATGCGACCAACGAGAGTCGTTCCCGGTTCGGTCAGACCGCTGAAGATTGGATCGACGGGGAGCGGTGGCAGCGGGCGTCCGACTTCGCTCGCTTGCGGGAAGAATGCGGCGAATTGCGGCTCGCGCCAATTGTGGAAGCTGTCGAAGGAATAGAAGAACAGAGTGTCGATATCGGCGGCGAGGTTGTTGCTCGGTGTCGGATCGAGACCGTTCATTAAGTCGTCGGTGACGCTGGTGGAATGAGTGAAGTCCTTCGTGCTCGGATCAATGACTGTTCGGACTTTCGCCGTCACCGTGAAGGTGATTGAGCCATTCACAGCAAGATTGCCGACAGACCAGGTGATCGTTCCAGTGAGCGAGTCAACGACTCCTCCGTCTGAGGCGACGACGTTTTGCAGAATGCCTGGCGGGAAGGTGTCAGAGACAACGACTCCGGTACCGTTTTGATTGCCTTGATTGGTGACGGTGACGTGATACGTCAGCGACTCGCCGGGCCGCACTTGAGATTTTCCGTCACTGATCGTGATCGCGTAATCGGGGGCCGCGTCGAGCGTGTTGGTGTCGGTCGTCGTGTTGTCACCGGGGTTCGGATCGGAGCCGTTCGTGCCGTCGTCGGTGATTGTCGCCGAGTTGACGATGTCGTTCTGACCGGACAGAGCGGGCGAGTTGACTGTCACCGCGAAGCTGAAGTTGAGGCTCGATCCCGCCGCAAAACTTGGCAGCAAAAGCTGATAAGTGTTGGGTGCTGTCAGCGTCCACAACGGATCGCTGAGGACGGAATCAAACGTCGTCCCGATCGGGACAGTCTCAGTGACGAGCACATTCGTCGCGCCTTGGTTGCCGACGTTGGCAATGTTGATCGTGTAGACCGAACTCGTTCCAGGAGTCGCACTGCTGGCAAGGTCCGACTTCGTGACGCTCAAATCGGGAGCCGCATCGAGCGGGTCGGTGTCGCTCGAAGTGTTGTTGGCGGGAGTCGGTTCGATGTTGTTGTGTGTGACGTTCGCAGCGACAGTCACATCATCGGCACCGGCGGGAACCATCGGATTGACTTGCACGGTGAGCAGCAGCGTCAGCGTCCCGGCGGGAGAGAGGCTGCCGACAGCGGGCGTCCACGTCAGAAGTCCGGTGCCACTGTCGAACGTGACGTTCGCGGCATCATCCGTGCTAACAAAGGTGACTCGGTCGATCGGCAGCGTACTGGTCAAGGTGACTCCGGTGGCGTCGCTGTTACCGTTGTTCGTGATGACGATCGAGTACGTCAGCGTCTGATTCGTCGTGACGCTGGCCAGCGTGTTGTCGATGGTCACGGAGAGCTCTGGATTCACGATGGTGGCACTTGTTGAGTCGGCGTCAGCGTAGTCGTCGATGCCGAGCGGGGCGTCGCCGTCTCGTTCGGCGGTTGATGTGCCGGGGAGCGAAGTCCAAGTCATGTCCAAGTTGTTGGTCAACGTCAGACCGATGTTGCTGACCGTGCTGGTCACAGTCGCGTTGAATGTGACCGTCACCGTTCCGCCGAACGGCACTTGATCAAGCACGATGTCGAGTGTGTTGCTGGCCGAGCTGTCGCTGGCGATGGTCGCTCCGACTGCGTTGATTGAGCCGAGACCGAGCGTCAGACCAGCGGGTAACAAGTCGAGCAGCCGGACATCAAAGGCGTCGGTGTCGCTGTCGCCAGCGTGCGTGATCGTCAGCGTGAAGGTGACGACGTCACCCAGGTTCGGCGTCGTGTCGCTCAACGACATCGTCACGTTGAGCAGCGGTTCGATAACTTCAATGTCCGTCGCGTCGCTGCTGGTGGTCGATTGAGTTGAGCCGAACAAGTCCCACTCCAAGTGAGCGGAGTTGCCCAGCGTGGTCGGCATCGTTGGCGGATCGGCTCCCTGATTCGCAGCGGAATTGAGCACGATCACGTCGTAGATGATCTCGAACTGCTCAAGCTGGGCATTGTCCGAATCGAGATTGCTCAGCGTTCCCAAGTTGAAATTCAATTGCTGCGCGGACGAGAGACCGTCACCAACGAACGTGGGGGTGAAGGCCACTGCACTGGAGGAGACGTCGAGCGACGGAGCTCCGCCGGAGTAGCCAGTGACGGAGACAATGCGATCGAACGACAGCCCTAAATCGAGCGTGTCCAGAATGTGCGTGAGGTTCGTCGTCCCTTCGGGGAGCGTGATCAGCAACCGGTAGCGCACGGTCTCGCCGATCACCGCTGCGGTCGCGGAGTTCGTGCCGCTGTTCAACCCCGTGGTGACGAACGTCTTGTCGAAGGTGGCGTTGGGAACCGTCAGGGTCGGCGCGGTGGCGGTCACGGCGTAGTCCTGAACTCCACCGCCGAGGCCGTTGCGTTCGGTGAAGTCGTCGCCATCCAGCGGCGCGTTGTCGTCCAAGCTGGTCCAGGCCACGACGGCATTGTTCGTCACGATTTGGCCCGGCTGAATGTCTGCGGGGAGCGTGCCATTGATGATCAGTGTCAATGTCTCGCCGACGAGCAAGTCGATCGCTTGTCCCGACACGGTGTAGATCGACGAAAACAACATCGCGAAGCTGGCGGAGACATCGCCGAGCGTCGAATGCGTGGCCACGAAGCTCGAAACATTGATGTTGGCCGGGATGAGGTCGTCGATGGAAACGTCGAAGGCATCAGTCTCGCTGGCCGCCGTGTGACTGACGGTGATCGTGTAAGTGATCGGATCGAAAGCGTCACCGGTCGTGATGCTGGCGGTCTTGGTGGCTTGAAGTTCTGGCTCGATCACTTCAATCGACCCAGCCGAGACCGTTGCCGTGGCTGATGTCGCCGCATTGGCAGTCCATTCCAAGTGAGCCGAGTTGTCTCGCAGCGAACCGAGAGCCGGGCCGTTCCCTTGGTTCTCCGCGATGTTCGCGACCTTGACTGTGTATCGAATGACGAGCGTTTCCGGTTCGGCGTTGTCGGTGTCGCTGTTGGTGATCGTGCCCAGATCGAAGGACAGCGTTTGCGGATCGCCGGCAGCTCCTGTCCCCGTGATCGTGGGAGTCATCAACCCCGTGTTGCTGAGCGTGCCCCGTGACGATGTCACGACGCCGACGGCAGGGAAACCGTTTCGGAAGCCGTTGATCAAATCCAGTCGCACGAATTCGAGACCCTCGTCGAGGTTGTCGATCACGAACGCGGCGGGCAGCGTCCCTTCGGGGAGCGCGATGATCAGTTCGTACTGCACGAACTCACCGATGGTCGCTTCGGTCAATGAGTTCGTCGCTGAGATGATGCCCGTGCTGACCAACGTTTTGGTCATGGTCGGCACTGCGATATCAACGCTCGCATCGTCGCTCGCTGAACCCGTGCGACCGTTTGGACCACCGAGACTGTCCCAGTCAGCGGTCGCACTGTTGTCCGCGCTCTCGTCCATCACGGCCGTCGTCTGCACGATCGCCTGGAACGAGATGACAACCGTCTCACCCAGTGCAAGCTGGCTGACATCAACCGAGACGGTCGTGTCACCGCTGCTGTTTCCGATCGAAACGATTCCGGCCACGCTGCCGAGGCTGGCATCCACGCTGCCGGCCACGAGGAGTAAATCGGTGTCGGCCAGCAGATCGCTGATGACGATGTCGTGAGCCACGCCGGTCGATTCGCTCGTGTGCTGAATCGTCAGCGTGTAAGTGACGATGTCTCCCGCGTCCCCTGTCGCAATGCTGGCCGTCTTCGTGATCGCGATCTGCGGCTCGACGAGCGTCACGTCCGTGCTGGACGAAGTCGGCGGAGTCGGGTTCGACACGTCCGCGGTCGCCGCATTGGTCAGCGTCGTGGAACTCGACGCGAGCCCGCTGTTGCTCGGAACGTCGGTCACGAGAGCTTGGACCAGAATCACAAACGAGTTGTTCGTGCTGTCGCCGTCGGCGGTGACGTTGATCGCCCCAAACGTGAACGTGACATCCTCACCGTCCAACATGCCGCCCGTCGTCACGGGAACCGGGAACGTCCCCGCGAAGTCGGCCATCAACAACCCGCTCGATCCCGCCGCCGTGCTGATCAGCGTCAGACCGACATACTGCAAGCCGTCCGGCAACTGATCGACCACGATCAGGTCCGACGTGGCTCCTTCCGAAATGGTAACCAGCAACGCGAACGTCACCGTCTCACCGATCGTCACGTTGTTGCCAAACGTCATCGCGTCCGACGAATCGAAGTACGACTTTGCGATTGAGACAACCGTTGGTGTGACGTTGACCGTCAGCGTGTTCGGGGCGACCGAGAACAACAGCCCGTCGCTCACCGAAAACTCAAACGTCGTGTACGGCGAACCGGTCTCGTCCGCGTCGGGCCGGAAGACCAGCAAGCCAGCCGCGATGTCCGCAATGTCGAGCACATCCCCCGCCGTCACCGGGTTGCCGTTGAACAACAACGTCCCATCACTCGGCAACGTCTCAATCCGCACTTCTGCCAGCGGATCGTTCTCGATGTCCGCATACGGGAAGTCGCTCGCCGAGAACACGAAGTCCGTGTCCTCCGGTGTCGTCACCGAGTTGTCCAAGCTCGTCGGGGCGTCGTTCACCGGAGTCAGCGTGACGCTCACCGCCTCCGTGTCGGTCGCACCGAGGTTATCTGCCACTTGATAGGTGATCGTCGTCACCGCCCCGTTGTAGTCCGGCTCCGACGTGAACGTGATTTCCCCCGTGATGAGATCAACAGACCACACACCCTCGCCCGGAACCGTCAGTGTCTTCCCATCCGGAGACAACGTCGCACCCGGCGGCGTCGAGGTGATGATCACCGACGTCGCATCAATCGTCCCATCCAGATCGACGTCGCCGTTGACGACATCAATCACCACCGGCAGGTCTTCGTCCGTCGTGACACTCTCGTCATCGGCCACCGGCGAATCGTTCACCGGAGTGACGTTGACCGTCAGTGTGTTCGGGGCGACCGAGAACAGCAGCCCGTCGCTCACCGAGAACTCAAACGTTGTGTACGGCGAACCGTTCTCGTTCACAGCCGGGCGGAACAACAGCAAGCCGCCGTTGATGTCGGCCACGGAGATCACATCTCCCGCAATCACCGGAGTCCCGTTGAACAACAACGCCCCGTCGATTGGCAGCGTCTCGATCCGCACGGCAGACAACGGATCGCCGTCCACATCGTTGAACGGGAAGTCGCTCGCCGCGAACACGAAGTCCGTGTCCTCCGGTGTCGTCACCGTATTGTCCGCACCCGTCGGAGCGTCGCTCACCGGCGTGAGCGAAACACTGACGTCCGCCGTGTCGGTCGCACCGAGGTTGTCTGCCACTTGATAGGTGATCGTCGTCACCGAACCGTTGTAGTTCAGCTCCGGCGTGAACGTGATCTCGCCACTGACTAGATCGACGGTCCATTCCCCCTCGCCCGGCACCGTCAGCGTCTTGCCATCTGGCGACAGCGTCGCCCCCGGCGGCGTCGAGGTGATGATCACCGACGTCGCATCAATCGTCCCATCGAGATCGACGTCGCCGTTGACCACATCGATCACCGCCGGCGTGTCTTCGCCCGTCGTCGCGCTGTCGTCATCCGCCACCGGCGGATCGTTCACCGGTGTGACGTTGACCGTCAGCGTGTTCGACGAGGCGGAGAACAACAGCCCGTCACCAACCGAGAAGTCGAACGTCGTGTACGGCGAGCCGGTCTCACCCACATCCGGCCGGAAGATCAGCAGACCAGCGGCGATATCCGCAACATCAATCACCTCGTTTGCGCTCACCGCGATCCCGTTGAGCAACAGCGTCCCGTCCACCGGCAGTGTGTCGATGCGGACCTCCGCCAGCGGATCGCCATCGACGTCGCCGAACGGGAAGTCGGAGGTCGCGAACACGAAGTCCGTGTTTCTCGGAGTTGTAACCGTATTATCCGCGCCCGTCGGAGCGTCATTCACTGGAGTCACGTTGACTGTCATTGTGCTGGGCGAGGCGACGAACGCACTGGCATCGCCGACCGAGAACGTGAAGGTCGTGTACGGCGAACCGTTCTCGTTCGCGTCCGGTCGGAACCTCAGATTGCCAGCCGTGATGTTCGCCACCGTGATGATCTGACCGGCCGTCACAGCCACGCCGCTGAGCAACACCGTGCCGTCGGCGGACAGCGTGTCGATGCGGACTCGCGACAACGAATCGCCGTCCACATCGCTGAACGGGAAGTCGGACGTCGTGAACACGAAGTCCGTGTCTTCCGCCGTCGTGACCGTGCGATTGCCTCCCGTCGGAGCGTCATTCACGGCGTTGACCGTGATTGTCGTGGTCGCGGTGTTGCTGGGTGCTCCCATGTCGTCGGTAACAACCACGGTGATCGAGCGGCTGGTCGTATTCGGATTTTGGCTGGTGTTGTTGAAGCGGATTTGTTCGATGGCGGTTTCGTAGCTTGCTTTGGTTGCACTGCCGGTCAGGATCAGGTTGGTCGGGGTGGACGCGGCGTCGAGTGAAATACCGGCCGGCAGCGCACCGGACACCGACAGCACATCGCTGGTCTGCGGGTTGGTCAGTGTGATAACCGCTTGCGACATATTGGCGCTGTCAGTGTCGGTGACCGAGGAGTCGGTGTCAGCAATGGCGACGGCTGCTCCGTCTTCGGTGAACGTTGTCGAGTATCCGGTTCCCGCACCGCTCGCATCCAGGTCGAGTACCGGGGCGACGTTGAAGGTAATGTCGTGCAGGCTGATGTACTGACCGGACGGATCGGACAAACGCCCCGACCGATACACGATCAAGACCTGTGTGATGCCGGTTTGGTTGAACGTGAACGTCGCGTTGCCGTTCGCGGAGGTGGTGCTGTTACTCGACGTGCCGGTGACCATGTTGACGCCATCGAACGTGTTAGCCGAGCCGTGCGTCACTGACGACGGATTGATCGTCGAACCGTTGTTGGCCGTGATGATGATCTGGTCGGTCCAGGTATCGCGGTCGATGTCGAAGATCGTGAAACTGACATCCGACACACCTCCTGAATGCGTGAAGCCGATGGTCATCGTGACCGCTTCGTCGCCCAGAGTCGTCTGCGATTCATAATCGACGTACAAGAAGAGCGATTCCTCAACGGGTGACAACCCACCCGTGTTCGTGGTTTCGTCGTCCGGACTGTTTGGCTCGAAGTCGTTCGTGTCGCCGGTGATATTGAGGCTGATGGTGCCGCCGCCGACCGAATAGCTGCCGCTCAACGCCTCGTTGGTCCAATCGACTGCGTCCCAATCGAGTACGGCCAGCAAATGCTGCCAATCGCGCTGTGCCTGCCACCCAAAGGCGAGACCCGTTTCGATGACACCAACACCTCGTTCCAAATCCCAATCGCCGCCGAGTACCGCGCTGCCGGTCGCATCGGTGGATGCGGCCACGTCCGCGCCAGTGAGCCGCGCGAGCGATTCCTCGGCTGCCATCCCATCGAGACCTTCGGCAAAGTTGCAGCCGTAGATCAGGATGTCCGCATCGGCGGAGAGCGACTCACCGATCAAGCTGAGCATCTCAGCGTACTGAGTCTGCATGCTGGCGAAGTTCAGTGTCGCTTGCCCCAACAGCAACTGTCCGCTGCTACCGTGCGAAACGATATGCACGGAATTCACACCTCGGTGCGGTGATAACACCTCCAACATTTGTTCGACGCCGTCGCGATTCGCGTCCAGAATCACCACTTTTGCACGCGGATCAACATCGGCCAATAACGTCTGATAATCCTCGACCGCCGAATCGACAAACACGATCTCACGCCATGTTGCCGCACCCAATTCTGAATGCCGATCATCCTGAGTCGTCAACAATTCCGCGGCGATTGCGTCCGAGTTCAACGGCGCTCCGACCGTCGGTTGCGTGACAGCGTTCGGATCAAGTACCGGAACAGCACTGTGTTCGACGGCTTGTGCTGCGAGCGATTGTTCGAGTTCGCTCGCTCCGGTCGAAGCCGCATCCGTCGATGTCATCGCCGGTCGTGTCTCAGCCGGCTCAATCAACCGCGCGTCTAGCACATCGGCGATCGCTGACGACTGCATGGACTGCTCGTTCGCCATCTCCATGTCGATGTCAGACGGAGCTTGCGGCCCGGCATCAAACAACAGCCGCTCTTCCAGCCGTTCCAACAACAACCGACGCTTGGGCAAATGCGGAGCACCCGGAGTTGGATGCGGACCCGCACTGCCGTTTTCATCGTGTTGCAAGTTGCTACCACGACCGAACAGACCTCTGCGCTTCCAGAATTCCAGAACGGCTCGACGCATAATGCTGTACCCAAAAGCCAAAGATGTCACGATCAGCCTGCTTTGGCTCATCGCACTCACCGGTTTTCCCTGACCACTCAACGCGCAGAATCTGCGCGTTGGGGAGTCTCGGTAGGCTTTCGGAGATCGACCTTGAGCGGCATGACACAATGCCGGGGAAATCTGTGGCGGTCAGCGAACGCTGTCCGTCTGGGTGGACTCTGCGTGTCGTAATGGCGGCGCAGTCCTAAAACTTCGCCGACTTTGGGACGATTGCAGCCATGTCGCCCGCAAGTCGGCTCGCAGCGCCCCGAACTAACCCGAAGCGTCAGCGAGGGCGGACGCTACAAGGGACACTGATTTCTGCGCGTTTTGCAACGCTCGCCCTCGCTGACGCTTCGGGTTACATCGCGCACATGATCCGCGATACGCAGCAGGCGAGCCGCCTGCTCTACGACAAACTGACCGCCGCTCACCGCGCTTCAGCGGGCAGATCCACGAAATACGTCTTGCCGTCGTTCGCGGTCGCGGCGATGCGGGCTCCGGCGGAGACGTAGTTTCCGCCGTAAGTGATCGACGGAATTTTCGATGCGAAGACCGGCTTGCCGGCGGCGATGTCCCAAATGTTGAACGCCCCCGTATAGCCGATCGACAGTAGCTTGTTGCCGGCGGCATTGAAGCGGACGCGATAGACGTCATCTTTGTGACCGTCGAGCTTCTTCACGGGATCGGGCGAGTCGATGTTCCAGATGAAGATCGGCCGATTCGGGCCGAGGCCAACTCCGCCTCCCGCAATCGTGCGGCCGTCGGGGCTGAGCGATACGGAATAGACTGGGAACTCCGGACCTTTGTAGACCCGCAACTCGGCACCGTTTTCGACATTCAGCAGTTTGACCGCGTTGTCGGCACAAGCGATGACCAGCGACTTCGCGTCGGGAGTGAAGACGACACCATAAACCGGTTGCTGCTGCGTACTGACAACTCGGATGACGGCTTTCTTCTCGATGTCCCACAAGCGGATCGTCTTGTCATTCGACGCGGAGGCGAGCAGTTTTCCATCGGGACTAAACGCGACTCCGTAAATCTGCGAGGCATGCCCGGCGAGATTCGCGGTGAACGAGGCGGCGGCAATTTCCCAGATCTTCACGCTGCCGTCTGCCGACGCTGACACGGCGGTGCGGTTGTTCGAGGCAAACGCGATCGAGCCGATGGCGGCCGTGTGACCGGTCAGCGTTTGCGCGATCGGGCGAGCCAGTGGTTCGGCGGGTTGCGGGTTCGGCGGTGTCGGATCGAACGCTCGCAGTGCGTTGTCGGCACCGGCGGCGATCAGCTTTGTGTTGTCGGGACTGAAGCTCAGCCGAGCGACTTCGGCGGGTGTTTCAAACTTCACTTGAGCCTGCGCGTTGTTGAGATTCCAAACGCGGATGGTCTTGTCGGCTCCACCCGCCGCGATCTGCTGCGCGTTCGGGCTGATCGCCACGGACAACGCTCGCCCCTGCAATCCGGGGAACGGTCGCATGATGTTGCCGCTGTTCGTATCCCAGAGTTTGACGATGCCGTCTTCACCGACCGTCGCGTGCCACGCGCTGTTCGATGCGAAGACCAAATCATTGACCCGCTTCTCATCCGCGACATGAACCAACTGCACCGAGACCGCATCGATTTTGATCGTCTTGTCCGCTCCGGCTGACACGATCGTCTTGTTGTCCGGATGAAACAACGCACCGCTGACCGCGCCCTGATGTTGCACGAAGTATTGCAGCAGCCGTTTCGCGGTCAGATCCCAGACGCGAACGCTGCCGTCGGCGCTTGAGCTGACCACCTTGTTGACCTCGCGATTGAAATCGACTCCGGTGATCTTCTCGCCGTGACCCGCGAAGGCGGCGACCGCCGCTCCGTCCGCGACGTTGAAGACACGGACTTGTTTGTCGCTCGCTCCGACTGCCAGCAAGGCATTGTTAATCGAGACGGCCAAACTGGTCGCCGCGTCGGGGAGGTCGATCTTGCGAACCAACGCGCCGTCCGCCGCGTTCCAGATTTTGACCGACTTGTCGTGACTCGCCGTGACGAGGTTCGCTCCGTTGGGGAGATACGCGAGGCCGCTGACCGGACCCGTGTGCGGAGCGAGAGCGCGGAGTTCCGCACCGTCCGCCGTCTTGTAGATTTTCACCGCTCCGGTCGCGTCGCCGACCGCCACTTCTTGATGATTCGGATGCACGGCGACGGCGGTGATCGCTCCCGCTTGAGCGGCGAACGCCTTCACCACTTGCCCGCTGTTCGCATCGAACAGCCGAGCGATCTTGTCGGCACAACCGGTGATTACCCACGCTTGATTCGGACTGAAGGCGATCGCCGTCACCGCTTCCAGATGCCCGTCGAGATTGCGAATCGGCTGCCCGTTGTTGCGATCCCAGATGCGCGCAGTCTTGTCGTTTGAGCCGGTCGCGATCCAGTTGCCGTCGGGCCGCAAGGCAACCGCGTTGATCACATCGGTGTGCCCGGCGATGTTCACCGCGACGGGCAATTGCACCGGCCAGCGCTTCACGAGCCCGTCCGCTCCGGCGGTCAGGAAGTACGCATTGTTCGGTGCGTAAGCCAAACCGGTAATCTCGCCGGTGTGCGCACCGAGAACTTGCTGAGCCGCTCCGTCGGCGAAGTTGAACAGCCTCACGACGCCGGTCGCATCGCCGGCGGCGACTTGCAGATTGTCTTTACGTAGATCAATGCGCGTGATCGCCGCCGTGTTGCCGGGAATGTCACGCACCGGTTTGCCATCGGCGGCCTGCCACACTTTCAGCAGCTTGTCCGCTCCGCCGCTGACGACAAACATGCCGTCGGCCGTCACCGCGGCCGAAGCAACCGCGCCTTGATGCCCGGCCAGATTGAAGACCGGCGCGTTGTTCGGGATTTCCCACAGTTTCACCGTGTTGTCGAGCGACCCGCTGGCGATCAGCTTGCTGTCCGGCGAGACGGCCACGGTCAGCACCAAGCCGGTGTGACCGAGCATCGTCCGCACCGGCTGCAACGAATTCGCGTCCCACAGCCGTACGCTCTGATCGAAGCTGCCGGTGACGAGCCACTTGCCGTCCGGCGAACTGGTCAGGTCATAAACCGGCTCGGTGTGCCCCACGAGTTCCGCAGCCAGCACGGCTCCGGCCGCAGCAACGGATAAGGTCAACGCGATCGCCCACAAAATTCTTCGCATGGTGATTACTCCCAACTGACAGGCATCAAACTGTGCTGATGCCAGTCTGGGGAGCGGTGTTGCCTCCGTCAACGAACTGGAAGATCAACGAGCGAACACAATCTGAGAGACCAATTGGCCGACGGCATTCTCCCCATCTTTTTGTCATCGTTTTCCGGCTGACAAAAAAATGGGGGACAAAAAGATGAGGCTACGTAGTCGCGAGAAGATCGGAGACAAGTCGCATCTCGACATCTCAAAATGTGACAACTACTCTGCTTCACATGAAAATCACCGACGCAAAACCTGTTGATCGCTTCCACGTCCTTCTGCGCTTTGACAACGGAGCATCAGGAATTGTGGACCTGAGTCATTTGGCTGGCCGCGGCGTTTTTCGTGCTTGGCTACAAGACGACGTCTTTGAGCAACTTTCGATTAGCCCCGTCGGTGCCCTTAAGTGGCCCGGAGAACTCGATCTGTGTCCGGATGCGCTTTATCTCCAAATGGTTGGTAAGTCTGCACTCGAATCGCCTGGCAAGATCGCGCCGCTGGAATAGCTGCTCAATACAGAATCGTTCTACGGCACGAGTTCCCGAAACCGATTGCTCAACTCGACAAAGGCATCCGGTTCCAGTTGCTCAGCGCGGACATCCGGTCGCAGGCCGAGTTCGTGAATCGCCTCGTCGATCTTCGCTTTGGGGAGATCGCGGAAGTGATTGCTCAGCCCGACACGCAGATGTTTGCGGCGATGAGTGAAGACACCGCGAACGAGTTCGTGGAAGAACTCACGGTCGATGATTTTTGCTTGGCGTGCCAGATCAGGCAGGATGCTGACGATCCCCGAATCGACGTTCGGTTTCGGCCAGAAGACTTGTGGGCCGAGCTTTTTCAACATCTTCAACTGGCACTGTGCCTGCAACCAAATCGACAGTGCTCCGTAATTGCTCGACGCTTTGGGCAGCGCGATCATGCGTTGTGCGAGTTCATATTGAATCGTCACGACCATCCGCTCCCACGGCAGATTCGTCGCCACCAAGTTCGAGATCACCGGCGTCGCGACCGCATACGGCAAGTTGGCGATGAGTTTGAGTTGCCGCTCAGGATTCTCCGCCAGCTTTTGCTCAACCACAGCCATCACTTCGGGATTCAGATGATTCTTGTTCTTCAACGCATCGGCATTGATCAGCGTCACGTTCGGGCAATAACTGAGCACCTCTTTCGCCAGCACATACATGTTGGGATCGAACTCGACCGAGACCACCGCTGCCGCATCGCGAGCCAACGACGTCGTCAGTCCGCCGGTCCCTGCTCCGATTTCCAGAATGACGTCGTTGCGAGTGATCTCCGCTTCCAGCACGACGAAGTCGATGATGTTGAGGTCAATTAAAAAGTTCTGGCCAAGATCCGCGCGCGGAAAAAAACCGTGTCGCTCGAACAGCCGCATCAAGTGCGTTCGTGTTTGTCGATCAGCGAGACTCATTGAGCGAGATTCTCCTCTTGGTGAGCCGTTCGAGAACATTCGAGACGGCATGGAGCGGAAGCATAGCTGACCGCAATCGCCAAGACATTGAACGCGAAGATGATCCAAACATGATCCAACTCGAACAGCGGGTTCGCCAAGAGCAGTGCTTTGCGGTGTGACGAACCGATGTCGGTAAGTGGCATTGCCCAGAAAGCAAACAAGACTCCCAGAAATGAGCAACCGACGACGCGACTGATCGAGGCATCTCCACGTCTGAGAAGTCCCGCTGTTGTGACAAAGACCAGGCTCGCAATCTCAGGCACCAAGGTGAATCCTGGGCAAAGCCAATAATGGGCGGTCAGTGGTCCGCGAGATGTGAACACTGCGAGATAAGCAGAAAAAAAGACAACCAACCCTACTCCGGCTCCAACCCCACCGCAGTACAGGCCTCGGCCAAACCCACGACAACGATTACGTGCGTCACTCATGGCGTGTCCCGATGAGCTTCGCGACGTATTTCGCCAGCACATCGGTCTCGATGTTGACCTCGTCGCCGACATTTCGCTTCCCAAGCGTTGTCATCACCAGCGTGTGGGGAATGAGCATCACTTGGAATCGCGTCTGATCGACTTTCGTCAGCGTCAGACTGACGCCATCGACCGCGATCGAACCCTTCTCGACCATCTGAGCCGCCAACTGCTCAGGGACGTCAAACGAGTAGTCAGCCCACTCCCCCTGTTGTGCAATCGCAGCGACCTTGCCGACGCCATCGACATGACCTTGCACGATGTGTCCACCGAAACGGCCATTCGCCGGCATCGCTCGTTCGAGATTCACAACATCGCCGATTTGCAACCGGCCGAGATTCGTTCGCGCCAGCGTTTCGTGTCCCGCTTGAAAGCTCCACAACGCAGCGTCTGCCGCGACTACTGTCAGACAACAGCCGTTGATCGAAACGCTGTCTCCCAGCCGTTTCTCCGGCTGCGTGTCTTCGAGAAACATCGTCGGCACGGTGATCTGCAAACGGCACGATTCGCCTTCCGACGCGATCGCTCGCACAGTGCCGAGGGCTTCGACAAGTCCGGTAAACATGGCGGTCGTTATCTCCACAGTCGTCGGACAATGGGCACTCTTGCCCGTCGAATTCGTCAAGAAGACGGGCAAGAGTGCCCATCCTCCAAGATCTAAGCGTCATCCGTTTCCGAGTGATCCGGCGGCGGTTCTGTTTTCCGTTCGGCTTCCGGCGGCGGCATCGGGACTCCGCCAGCAGTCGCGGAAATCGGGCGGCCTCGATGCCACCAGCGGACGACCGATTCATTCCACAACGCTTTGATTGGCGCGGCGAACGCGAACCAGCAAAACAACACAGGAGCCGCCATCTGCGGCATCACAAAGATCACCGCCAACGCGAAGAGCAGTTGAATCAAGTGCTGACGATTGCGTCGCCCCCGCACGAGTTGATTGAAGAGATGCATATAGCGAATTCGCGATACCATCAAGCCCGCAACGGCTAAGGTGATCCACGGCAGCATCTTGACGGTGACGGGATCAAGCCAATCAGCAAATTGCTCCAACCAGAGGGCGTGCTCGGTGTCCTCCAGGCGTTTCAGACCGAAGACCATGATCGGAAACGAGGCCACCGTTCCGGCTGCCGCCGGTGACGGAAGTCCGCTGAAGAATGCATGGGAATCATCTTCGTCGGTTTCGACGTTGAACCGCGCCAGCCGCAACACGGCTGCGAACACGTACAACACGGCGATCACCCAGAGTATTCGTTGGTGATAATCGCGTGAGTGCGAAAACTGGAGCATCAGAAAAGCCGGTGCCGCTCCGAAACTAATCGCGTCGCACAGCGAGTCGAGCTGCGCTCCGAATTCGCTCGTCTGCTTCGTCCAGCGGGCGGCACTGCCGTCGAGCGCATCGAACACCATCGAGAGGTAAATCAGGCACGATGCAATGAACAACGAGGTAGCCGAATCTGATCCAGACCACCTGGCCGCAAACGTGATCGCGCCAAAACCACACGCGGCATTGCCGAGCGTCAGTAATGTGGGCAGCGGGGCAAACAATTTTTCGCGACGACTCATGGGCTGACCTTTTCATACTCTGCCAGAATCGTTGATCCCGCTTTGACTTTGTCGCCGATCTTCGTGCGAATCTTCAAACCGGCGTCGCGCGGTAGAACCAATTCAGTACGCGAGCCCAATTTGATCATCCCGAACTGCTCGCCACGAGTCAGTTCATCACCCGGCTTCAGCCAGCAGACGATGCGCCGAGCGATTGCTCCCGTGATCTGTCGAACAATGTAGCGGCGATAAGGCGCGACCGTTTCTTGCATCCGCACCGCAAGTTGTTCGTTCTCGCGAGCGGACTCCGGCCGCATCGCGTTCAGGTATTTGCCCAACTTGTACTTCAAGCCGATCACTCGTCCGGCCACCGGCGTGCGATTGATATGCACGTTGAAAATCGACAAGAAAATTCCTATCTGGACCGCTGGGCCGCCGAGGAATTCATCGTGCTCGATCTCTTCAATCAGCACCACTTTGCCATCCGCCGGCGAGACGACTAATCCGGGCTCCACTGGAACTCGGCGCGGCGGATTGCGGAAGAACCATACGATCAACAGGCCGATGACCGAGAACGTGACCACGCCGAGCCAGCCAATCACTCGGATTGGTTTTGAAATCGATGCCTCTGGACAGGTCAGCCAAATCACCAAGCCGATTACCGGCCCAAACGTCATCAGCGAGAAGGCCATCAATTCGGCCAAACCCGTCCGCGCGAACGGAATTTTGTCGCGCCAGCGGAACGGGTCGTCTTTCGGTTCCCAATAAAAACCACCCTGATTGCGATAGAACTTCAGGTCGCGCGGATCAATCACCTCGTGTGGGCAGCCGTTGAAATTCCCTTTGCGAGTCTCGGCCATGCGGCGCACGTAACCGGGACGGAACACCTTCAACCAAAACCGACGCCAGTAGCCCCAAGCCAGTTCAAAATGGCAGATGACGCCGCCCCCCGGCTGAATCCATTTCAGTTGCGGGTCCATCGGTTCGAGTGGCAGCGGCTCGGCAGGATGAGAGGGAGATGTGTTGTCGATAGCGGGAGGAATCATGGGTGAAACAGATCAACTCTCATGTTGTGAGGAAGAGATTCATCGGCGGATGGTCAAATCGCACCGTCAGCAGCAACGCTAAGTACGAGCTTTCGCCAAAAGCTTTTTGATGTCCGGCAATTTGGCCCCAGTCACAACCGCCTTCTGGACCGCCCGAAGAACTGCGTCGTCTGTGACCTCGCGCAACGAGTCCAACAACGGTTGAGCCGCGTCGGCAAATTTGAATTCCAGGCTCATTTCTACGGCTTCTAGTAGCCCCGCATGACGGCCTTTCTCCATGCCTTTTTCCAGCCCTTTTTCCAGCCCTTTTTCCATGCCTTGTAGAAGGCCGCGCTCAATCGCTCGGCGTTCGATATTGGTGACGTATGGCATTTCTTTCGCCCTTTCCAGTTCTTCCAGATCGTTGTCGAAGTCCAATGACAAGTCCGCGGGGAGGTCCATCATCCAGTCGATGAAGCGAAACAAGTTGATCACATCGTGGCGTTGAAAACCATACTCGTACAGCCCTTGGACGATCTGAAACTTCCAACGTCGCCGAGCAGGCGGGTTGTTCCGAGTTTGAATCGTCTTCAGGTGAGCCATCGTCACTACAGCAAATGGATTGCGACTTGCCTCCAGCGCGGCCCAATCGTCGCGGAAGTCGATCAGTTTGACGATTGGAAATTCAAATTGGACACGGCAGCCGAACACTTCGTATCCAAACTCACAAGGCCGCCAGCGTTTTTGCGCATCGGTCAGCACCGCCAGTGACGCCACTCGGCGGTCGTAGCGATCGAAGATCCGATAGTGGCAAACATACATTCGCTTGGCGAATTCTTTCTCAGACGCACCTTGCACTTCGACGTGAATCAGCACCCATTCTTCTCGTCCATCCTTCAGATGGACGCGAGCCAGCTTATCGACGATTCGCTGTTGCTGACGGGCGTCACGAACCACACGCTGCAATTCTTTGTCGAGGAACTCAACCGGCTGCGTCCAGTCGATCCGCGCATGAACGTCAGGAAAATAGAACTCGACGAACGACTCGAAATACCGTTCCAGAATCTCCTTCCACGGGCTGTCAAAATCGCTCATAAACTGCCCCAGACGACACAAAACAACCAACCTGGTTACTCCGCTACACGGCGGCAGTTTATCGCAGTGGTCGGTGACGTTGAACGATTCGTCAAAATGAGCGGTCTGAGACGGTGGCAAGTCCGGGGCCTGTCTGACACACTCAGCAACGAAATCCGCCGCGAATGTGCGCGGCCGGAAAGCAGTCTGAGACCGACGAGTTTGAGATCGAGGAATTGAACGATGAGTGTTGAAATCATGGGCGTCCACGCACGGGAGATTCTCGATAGCCGTGGCAATCCAACAGTTGAAGTGGACATCGAGACGGATGACGGACATCGCGGTCGAGCGGCCGTCCCCAGCGGGGCGAGCACCGGATCGCACGAAGCGGTCGAGTTGCGTGACTCGAATGACAAGAAGCGATATCTCGGCAAGGGTGTGCTGCAGGCGGTCGAGAACGTCAATGTGAAGATTGCGAACGAGCTAATCGGACTCGACATCTGTGATCAAGCGGCGATCGATCACGCGATGCTTGAACTGGACGGCACTGAGAATAAATCAAAGCTCGGTGCGAACGCGATTTTGGCCTGCTCGCTGGCAGCGGCTGACGCGGCGGCTCAGGTCAGCTACATGCCGCTGTTCCGCTATCTCGGCGGCGTCGGTGCCAACACATTGCCGGCTCCGATGATGAACATCATCAACGGCGGGGCTCATGCGAATAACGGCATCGACTTCCAAGAATTCATGATCATGCCGCTGGGCTTCGACACGTTCAGCGACGGCCTGCGAGCGGGCGTCGAGATTTTCCACAACCTCAAGAAAATTCTTGAGGCCAAGGGAATGAGCACGGCTGTCGGTGACGAAGGCGGGTTCGCTCCGGACATCAAGAACACGGAAGAGGCGGTCGAAGTCATCCTCAAGGCGATCGAAGCGGCCGGATACACGCCGGGCGACGAGATCAAGATCGCCTTCGATTGTGCTGCGACTGAGTTCTTCAAGAACGGCGTCTACGACATCGACGGCAAAAAGCTGAAGGCGGCCGAAATGGTCGGCTTCTTGGCGGCACTCGTCGATAAATATCCGATCTGCTCGATCGAAGACGGTTGCTCGGAAGACGACTGGGACGGCTGGAAGCAGCTCACCGACAGCGTCGGCGACAGGTGCCAACTGGTCGGCGACGATCTGTTCGTCACGAACTCGAAGCGACTGGCTCGCGGTATCGAAGAAGGTGTCGCGAATAGCATCCTGGTGAAGGTCAACCAAATCGGCACGCTGACCGAAACCATCGAAGCGGTGCAGTTGGCTCACAGCAGCGGCTACACAGCGGTCATGAGCCACCGTTCGGGCGAGACCGAAAACACGTTCATCGCCGACTTGGCCGTCGCGTTGGGAACCGGTCAGATCAAGACCGGCTCTGCCAGCCGCACGGATCGCATTTGCAAGTACAACCAGTTGTTGCGAATCGAAGAGATCCTCGGCCCCTCGGCCCGTTATGGCGGCACGCTCTGAGCGATCGCTCGAAGATAAGACTCCGCAAAGCAAAGAAGCCCGGCCTGAATGGCACTGCCGCACTCGCGTAAGGCAAGGTCGGCGCGCAGCGGTAGGACGCACGC
>JANNDA010001237.1:0-3280 GCA_031387195.1 Planctomyces sp.
CGCAACGCGTTGCAGGAGATGAGCCAGCGCAGCGGCGCGAGCATGGTCATCGGCCTCGACCGCTTTCAGGCCGACGCAGCGGGGCTCAAGCATTTCAATTCGGCCACGTTGATCACACCCGATCGCGGCGTCGTCAGCAGCTACGACAAGCTGCATCGAGTGATCTTCGGCGAGTACATCCCGTTGAAGGAATCGCTTCCGTGGTTGCAGAACTTCACGCCGATGCCCGAAGACTTCGGCATCAGCAAAGGGACCGGCCCTGTCGCGTTCCGTTGTGGGAAATGGCGAGTCGCCCCCGTCATTTGCTTCGAGGATACCGTGCCGCACGTGGTGCGAGATGTCGTTCGATCGACAAGTGACTCACCGAACGGCGATCGACTCGCCTGTCTGCTAAACCTCACGAACGACGGCTGGTTCCACGGCAGCAGCGAACTGGATCAGCACCTCATCACGTCCGCCTTCCGCGCCGTCGAATGTCGCACGCCATTGGTGCGAGCAGTCAACACCGGCATCTCGGCGGTCATCGACGGCGACGGAGTCATCCGCGAACCGGACGTGCTCATCGACGGCGATGCCACGTGGAATCAACCACGCCAAATTCTGCAAGACGCCGGTCGCGATCAGTCCGACCGCCGCGTCCCCGTTTCGATCGAACCTGTCCGCACGACGCTCGTTGATCCCGCCACTGGCAACTGGCGAAAGTCGTTCAACGCCGCCGTGATCGACACCGTCCCGCTGGACAATCGCCGCAGTTTGTATGTCGCCTACGGTGACTGGTTCGCCGGAACTTGCTCGGCCGCCTGTGGGTTGTTCTTCGTGGTGGGATTGACGGGCGCGGCGAAACGACGTGGCGAAGCCGCAACCAACCCGAAGCGTTAGCGAGGGCGAACGCTTCAAGACGCTCCGAATTCACCGCCGTTTGACGCGTCTGCCCTCGTTCACGCTTCGAGTGACATTTCCGGAACCAACTCGAAAGCGCATGTGGCTCTGCCGTCACCGAGAGAACTACCTCATGTCCAACGCCATCCCTCGCACAAGCAGCCGCGAATTGACCTTTGAAAACGGAACCGCCATCGGCATCAGCAACCGCTGGAAACAAGGGCAATACTGCTCGATCCTGACTGCGGCCGGAATCGTGGGCTGTGGCATCTACGACCTCGAAACGCCCGCCGAGTTCGGACAAGCGATCGCCATCTGCAAGGGAACTCCGGCCCAACCGTTGACCGAGCCGGAAGACTTGTTCGACTCGAAAATCGTCGGCTGCACGCCGAAGGCGGAGTCCTTCGGCATCTACATTGGCATGACCGGCCGCGAGGCCGTGGAGTTAATGTTGAAGGCGGGTTAAGCAGCATGTTGAAAACGTAGAGTAGGTGGCTCGCCTGCTCGTGACTGTCGGACAAATCACAAGCGAGCCGCCTGTGTAACGTTTTTCCACAATGTCCAAAGTCAGCGACCCCACCGAGCTTGTCTCGGTGGCTCGCGGTCTTTTGCACGACGTGTTATTTCAACTGAAACGACTCGTAGTGCAAAAGCCCGATTCCACCGAGGCAAGCTCGGCGAGGTCAGGGTGCATGACTGGGCAAGCCGCTTCTCGCGTTACGATCCTTCTGGAGAACTACAGCATGAACTGTCTGCGATGGAATCTCGGCGTTTGTTTTTTCATGTTGGCCTCGATCTTTCTAACAGCGACCGCTCGCGCCGAACTGAAGACCTGGGACGGCAAACATGCGATTGATCGAATCGAAGTGACCGTCGTCTACTTTATGCCGAGTGATCGCTCGCCACTGCCGGACTGGAAGGAACGAGCCGGTTATTTCTGTCGGCGGATCGAGAGGTTTCATGAGCGTGAGTTTCAGGGGCAATCGGTCTTGAAGACGGTGCTGCGGCCTGAGCCATTCACCTCCGCGCGGACGACAAAGCAACTGCGCGACGGAGACGCCAACGCGATCTTCTTTCAAACGCTTCGCGAAGTAGACGGTGAGCTGCAATTAGACAAAGGCGAACGCAAGGCGTATCCAATTCTGCTGGTGCTCAGTGATATCAACTGGCGACCTCTGGATGATTTCTTCCGCATGAAACCGGCCGACGACGGCAAGCTGGTGTTTGAAGGAAACTACTCGAACGGCCGGCATTTTCCCGGAGCGGCGGCGGGCGGAGCACGCGCGACCTATCTCGCGGATCGTGGAATCGGTTGGGGGTTGGTGAGCGCTGACGGTTGGCGAGTTCCGTACTCCGGAACCGACTGCGTGGTCTATCACGAAGGAGTCGGCCACACGGTCGGGCTGCCACATCCAGAACCGGGCAACGACTCGGTGATGAGTCTCGCTCAGTACAAAGGCTGGATCAGCGAATCGTGGCTGGATGACGCTCAAAAGAAACGGCTCGGTTGGATGCCTCCGGAGAAGCCGCTCGATCGGAAAGGCGATTTGTTTTCGACCTTCAAAGCGTTACCAGAACCGCTCGTTCCCAAGCCCAACGAGCCGGTCTCGCTGAAGCTGACGTGGCCGGAAGGAACGGCCATCAAGTCGTTGCGAGTTCGTTTTCAAACCGAACTCTGGGGTCCGTGGGTTGAGTCCGCTGTCACGACATCAGCGATCCTCGACAAGCTGCCGAATCAAGATCGGCTCTTCAAAGTGAAAGCTCCCGATTTCGTTCTACTCGGCCAATTCGATCGCGCGACGCCAGTGAGCTATCGCGTGGACGCCGTGCTCGCCGATGGTCGCGACGTTGAGCTATGGGGCTACTTTCAAGTGCGAGAGAAGCCGGATCTCAACCCGTCGCCGCGCGCCCCCGATTTCGGTGAACCGGAGAAATAACCCGAAGCGTTAGCGAGGGCGGGCGCACCGCAAAGAGATGAATTCAAAGTCGCCTGGAGCGCCTGCCCTCGCTCACGCTTCGGGTTACTTTTGCGGCTTCGTCGCGCTACGCTTTTCGGACCATCCAACCCTTCACTCTCTCCGAGAACACTCATGGCCGCGTCCCGTAAAGTCATCATCACCTGCGCGGTAACCGGTGCGATTCATACTCCGACGATGTCTCCGTACTTGCCGATCACGCCGCAGCAAATCGCCGACAGTGCCGTTGCGGCGGCTGAGGCTGGGGCCGGCATCTTGCATTTGCATGCACGCGATCCGCAGACCGGATGCCCGACTCCTGATCCAGCCGTGTTTTGGGATTTCTTGCCGCAGATCAAAGCGCGCACCGACGCAGTCATCAACATCACGACTGGCGGCGGGCACAACATGACCGTCGAGCAACGCCTCGTCGGGCCGACGAAGGC
>JANNDA010001240.1:0-1752 GCA_031387195.1 Planctomyces sp.
GGGGGCTGACGCCACCCCGCTCGCCTGTTCCGTTTTTGAAGTGAGTTTTCCGATGGCAGTGCGAGGCATTCGAGGGGCCACCAGCGTGGCGATCGACGAAAAAACTGAGGTCTTAGCCGCGACGCGCGAACTGCTCGTCGAGCTGCTACGTGTGAACGGCTTCGAGCAGCACTTTGAAGAAATCGCATCGGCGGTCTTCACCACGACGCGCGACCTGACGTCCGCGTTTCCCGCCGAGGCGGCTCGATCATTGGGGATGAGCGCCGTGCCGTTGCTGTGTGCTTCGGAGATCCCTGTCCCCGACAGCCTGCCTCGCTGCATCCGAGTCTTGTTGCACGTCAACACGGACAAATCACAGGCCGAGATGATTCACGTCTACATGCGCGACGCGAAGAAACTCCGACCGGATGTGTCGAGCGCTCAGTAGCACTCATTGTGGCGCGACGCTCCGTGGTTGTGAATTTTTCGTGGTATAGGCTACCAGCCTGTATTGTTTTCGGGCTGAGATGACTGGCTGTAAGCCTACCCCACGTCAATTCTTCACAGCCTCTCCGCGTCGCGATTGTTCACGACGCGGAGCGTCGTGCCACACTCTTGAGTTACGCTTCCAGCCAGTTCTCTCCGGACGAGACATCGACCACGAGCGGCACTCGAAGCTGCATCGCCGACTGCATCTCGTCGCGGACCAGCGCTGTCAGCGAATCGACTTCGGTCGCCGGAGTTTCAAAGACCAATTCGTCGTGAATCTGCAGCAGCAAGCGGCCCGGATGTTTTTCGATCTGCATCCGCGCGTGAACGCGGAGCATCGCTTGCTTGATGAGGTCAGCCGCTGATCCCTGAATGACCGTGTTGATGGCGGTGCGTTCCGGAGGGTTGAGCTGCCGTTTGCGATCGGGACGGATGCCGCTGATGGCTCGCCGACGTCCCAGGATCGTGGTGGCGAAGCCGGTGCGCGCGACCTCGGCCAGTGTCTTCGCAATGTAAGCGTCAACCTCGGCGTACTTCGCGAAGTACTGGTCGATGAACAAAGTCGCCTCGACCTGATCGATGTGCAGCGCTTCGGCCAAGCCAAAAGGGCTCTGACCGTACAACACACCGAAGTTCACGGCCTTCGCGATGCGTCGTTGTTCGGAAGTGACGTCGGTCGGCGTGATGTTGAAAACTTGGCAGGCAACCGCCGTGTGAATGTCGATCCCGGCGGCGAAGGCGTCGCACAACGCGGGGTCGCCGCAGAAATGGGCCAGCATCCGCAGTTCGATTTGCGAGTAATCCGCACAGACAAATTTCCAATTCGGCTGCGCTGGCAAGAACGCGCGGCGGACGCGCTCCCCTTCGGCGCTGCGGATTGGAATGTTCTGCAAGTTGGGATCGCTGCTGCTGAGCCGACCGGTGGCGGCGACGACTTGATTGAAGCTCGCGTGAATCTTGCCCGTCTGCGGATTCACCATCGTGGGAAGCGCGTCGAGGTACGTCCCTTTCAGCTTACTGAGCTGCCGATGATGCGTGATCTTCGCGGGTAACGGATGCACGAGCGCCAGATTTTCCAGCACCTCTTGATCGGTGCTCGGCCCGGTCTTCAGCTTCTTGACGACTGGCAGCGACAGCTCTTCAAACAAGACCTTGGCCAGTTGCTTGGGGGAGTCGATGTTGAACTCGCGCCCGGCCAGCGCGTGGATCTCGGTGATCAGTTGTTCGAGTCGCCGGCTCAAATCGACGGACTGCCGGCGCAGCTCGTCGGCATCGACGCGGATG
>JANNDA010001241.1:0-5084 GCA_031387195.1 Planctomyces sp.
CATCAATTTGGTTAATAACGCCACCGGCGTGCGGACTCCGGACCTGTTCGATGACAAGACCGGTCTGGCGTTTACGGGCACTCAGCCGGCCGCCGGAAACTGGGGCGAGATTCTGTTCGACAAGTACGCTCACGACCGCAACGTGGCCGTCATTAACGAACTGGAAAAGCCAGTCACGACGGGCATCGACATCAACGACGTCCCCGCGCGAGCACAGGCGATTGGCGACTTGGCTCCGAACAACAAGAGCGCGAACGAGAATCGCCGCGCGGGCTTTGAGATTCACGGTCAGATCAGCGAAGACGATCCGACCGACGTTGATGTTTACAGCTTCACGGCAGATGCTCAAACGGAGATTTGGCTCGACATCGACCTCGTGAATCCCGCGCTCGACACGATCATTGAATTCGTCAACTCGGCCGGCACGGTCTTGGCGCGTTCCGAAAGCAATACCGTTCTCTTCACCAACGGCGTCACCGCGGAGTCGCTGAAGAAATCCGTGAATCTGGGTAACGACTTCTACGGCACCACGGCTCGCGATGCCGGAATGCGGCTGACCACGAACGGGACACCGGGGACGGTCAGCACTTATTACGTCCGCGTCCGCAGCACGCCCGCGAATGCGACCCTCATCAATGACCTCAACGGTGGATTGACCAGCGGCGAGTACCAACTGCAAATCCGCTTGGGTCAGCGCGACGAGACACCCGGTGTGGCGGTGAAGTTCGCCGACATCCGCTATGCCACCAACGGCATCCATGTGAAAGGGCTGCCGTATCACAGCCCGTTGTTGGGCGAGTCTTCAGAATTTGGGACGGACGATGTGGCCAACGATGTCGCAACCATCAACGGAGCGATCTTGCTGGGCGATTTGATGTTCTCCGACCGCAACTCGTTCAGCGCGGGGGGCAACCTCACCGGACACGGGGACATCGACTTCTACAAGTTCCACATCGACTACGCCAAGATTCAAGAAATCACCGGTGTCAACAGTGGCGGCAAGACTTGGGCCACGATCATCGACTTGGATTGGGCCGATGGTTTAACCCGTCCGGACACGACGATCGCCGTCTTCACGCAGTCGGGACGGCTCGTTTACGTGGGCCGCGAATCGAACGTGGAAGACGATCGTTCGACACCCAGCCAATTGAATAGTTCGGACGTGAGCGATCTGACGCGCGGTTCGATCGGTAATCTGGACCCGTACATCGGCACGGCGATGTTCGAGGAAGCCGCTGCGCCCGATGAGTTCTACTATTTGGCGGTCGTCAACAACCAGTTGCAGCCGCAAGCGCTGAGCGCCAACTTCTTGAGTACCTCCGGCAATGCCACGACCACCCGTTTGGAACCGGTGACGTCGATCCGGCGCATCGCCGAGGATCATATCGGGTTCCAGGGCTATACCTCGAACGGAGCGCCCGTCGATCCGACGACTGGCCCGCTGATTGACATCTCCAATGCGGTAACGATCGACACGCATGTGAAACCATTCGATTTCCGCGACGTCGTGCTGTATCTGCATCAATTTAATAACGGCAACGGTAACGGTGATCTGATCACGGTCGACCCGCTGAATGGCGACCGCACGATGCGTATGACCGGGAGCGTCGATGTCACGGGAAACAACAATCGATTGCAAGACATGGTGATGCGGTCGGACGGGCGTTTGTTCGCCTACCGCCGCAGCAACTCCGGCGTGGGGAGCCTCAACAACGCGACGTCCGGAGCCTTGGTGGAACTCAACACCGGCACGGGCGCGTTCATCACCAACGTCAACGATGGAATCCTCGCCGGCTCACCGACCTCCGGAAGTAGTCCGGTCGTTCTGCCGATTGGTAACGCGAACCGAAACTTCGAGCAGGTCACCAATACGGACGACGTGGACGCTCTGGCGTTCCGCCGCAACGACACCAGCAACTACGACCTGTTTTACTCCGTGCGCGAGAACGGCTCGACGCAGGCCACGACGGCCGGCACAACCGCCACCTTCAATTCCAAATTGTATGTCGCCCTGCCGACCGGCAGTGCGGCTCTGGGAGCAACCACTCCTGGGAATTTGCAGACCGGCATTCATGGCGATATCCAGCTCACCGGAACCACGCCCGCATCGGCATTTCTCGGCTTTTCAGACGGTACGAATTCGGGCACGATTAGTTTTCAGACTCGTGCTCAAGGGACGCAGGCGAACGGCGTCCGGTTAGATATCGTGATGAACGCATTCTTTAATGCCGGATCGGGGGTCCAGATCTCAACGGCGAACGGCGTCGTCACCGCCTTGGTCAACTTCAACACGAACGGTCCGGCCGCTGTGACTTCGATCGATACGGTGGTGAACGCCATCAACGCGAACGCGGCTGCTCTGCAGATCATGACCGCGACCGTGAGCAGCGGGACCGGCGGGACATTGGTTACGAATAACAACCGAACGCTCACAGCGAATGGTGGCGCGGACGCGCCGGGCGGACTGCGGATTCACGGCAACGTGACTGGCTTGTCCATGAGTCAGTTCTCCGCAGGAACTCTGCTGGGTGTGACCAGCGGCGAAGGGATCGCGGGGCGCGGCAGTCAACTCATTTCCATCGACTTCACCAATAACGGCAATGCTCGAGCAACGATCATTCGTGACTTTACGTCACTGGGAATCGGGACGTCGGGCGGGTCTGGCGCTCCCAACGGTTTCCAAGGACTGGCGCTGGGACCGCAAAACGTCCAGAATGACTCCGGGGCGCTGGGGGCCTATGCCACGACGCTGTTCGCCGTCACTGCGGGCGGTGAGATGTATGCGTTCGACGCCACGGGAGCCGGTGCGACGGTGTTCGATTCCGGCAACACGGTGCAGACCCTCAGTGTCAGCGGCACTCCGGCTGCGGGAAGCTATTTCACGCTGTCGTTTGACCACGACAACAACGTGCTCACGCCCACGCAGACCACGGACCCGATCGCGTACAACGCGCCCGATGAGATCAGTTTGAATGAGATTCAGCTCGTCAACAACGCCGCTTACACCGGCAGCAACTACACGCTGAGCTTCGTCAATAATTTTGCAGATGCCACCAGCCTGAGGGGTGCCATCGATGACACGGTGACCACCTTTTTCATCGAAGACGCGACCGGACTGCCAGCGTCGAACTTCATCATTCGCATTGAGAATGAAGAGATTCTGGTCAACACCCGCACCGGGACGAACCTGACCAGCGTCACGCGAAGCTTCAACGGGGTTGTCGCGGCACATCCGGACACGGCGACCGTGTTTGAAGTTTTAACCACGGCGGTCAATGGCGCGTTCGGTACCCCGACGACGCGCAATCTGACGGCGGGCAACGTCAGTTTGGCGTCCCTGACGTTCAATGTCCTCGCCGGGGACGAAGCACTGTTCCCCATCGGATCCTTGATCCGAATCGATCGCGAGGAAATGGTCGTACAAGACAATACGATCGCGGGACAAATCTCCGTCTTCGCCCGTGGTGCGAATCCGACCGTCCACTACAACAACGCGCAGGTGACTCTGCTCGACAATACGGTCCCGCTGACCGTAGACGACGTGCGGATGTTCCCCGCCGCGCCAGGCTTCCTGATCCGTGTCGATAACGAGGACATGTTGGTCACCGCCGTGAACGCGGGAGCCAACCAACTCACGGTGCGCCGCGGCCAAAACGGGACGGTGATTGCGAACCATCTCGACAACGCCACGGTGTCGCGCGTCTTCACGACCGCTTCAATCCTGTTCACTGACAACGTGGCGACAGTTGCGAACAGAGTGCAGACTGCACTGACCACCGGCGGCATTGCGGGTGCCATCGTCACTGGCACGACAGCGACGCTCAATGCCACTGCTAACGCCCTCACCGCCAACGCCCTCACGCTGACGGTCGATAGCACGGCCAACTTCCCGGACAACGGATTGATCGTGGTCGATCTCGAACAGATGACCTACACGGGAAAGTCAGCTACCAGCTTTAACTTCCTCGTGCGCGGAGTGAACGGCACAACGGCCGCGAGTCACACGGCCGGTTCGCTCGTCTCGATGTCGGTCAACTCCTTGACCTTCACCGGGAATGTCGGCCAGCGGGATTTGATCCAACTCACTGGCGATCATTCGCAATTGGTGGGTGACGAAATTCAAACCCTCGCCACCATGACCGGCCCGCTGTTGACGACCAGCGTGACGGGCGGCGTGGGTCCAGGGAACGGGATTATTCCAGTGGCCAGCACCGCCGGCTTCCCGGCGGCGGGCACAATCGTCATCGGCACCGAGGAGATCACCTACACGACGACGACAGCGACCTCTTTCGGAACCGTGGGGACACCAGTGGGCCGCGGAGCCAATGGCACGACCGCCGCAGTGCATATCGTCGGCGACACCGCTTTCACTGTGACGTCCACGGTCAATATCGTGGGTGGAATCCTGATTGGAGACGGGATCATTACCGTCAGCAGCACGGCGGGCTTCCCAGCCGCCGGGACGATTCAAATCGGTGACGAGCAGATCATTTACACGACGCTGACCGCGACGACGTTTGGAACCGCGTTGACACCCGTGTTGCGCGGACAAAATGGGACAATCGCCGCCGCGCATCCGAACGCTGCCGGCGTCATCGCCGTGAGTACGTTCACGTTGTCGTTGAACGATCCGCTATTGGGGCCAACGACCATTGGCACATTCATCCCGTACAACGTCACTGCGGCCACTCTGCAAGGACTGTTTGATACGGCATTTGGTCCTGGCGAAGCGGTTGTGGCCGGTACGGCGATGCCCGTCGGGACTCTCACCGTTCGATTCACCGGCCTGCGCCAAGATCGGGACATGCCGTCTCTGATCGTCACGCCGACGCGTCATTCCCAAAACTTCGAGCGTCAAACATTGACGATGTCGCCGGCCCCGTCTGCGGCCTTTGGATCGTCCTTCACGTTGACGTTCGGTGCTGGTGCGGGCAGTACGACTGGCTTGATGCAAGCGAACGCGAGTGCGGCCACGGTCCAAGCTCAGCTCAACGGCTTGACCACCATCGGAGCCAATGGAGTGCGGGTGACAGCCATCGCCTCACCCACGGGCGGCTTGACGTTGAACACCGGGGCGACCTACT
>JANNDA010001273.1:0-3766 GCA_031387195.1 Planctomyces sp.
GAGGTCTGTAAGCAGCATGTGGCCCGGTATCCTTCGGGCGTGTTGCTCCTCTGTGCGATCGGTTGGTGGATCACCGTGTTGGCAAGCTGCTGGATGGCGACTCGGCTGGGATTCAGGAGACATGCGGTTCATGGCGTGATCGTCGGCGGGATACTGTTGGCGCTGGCTGTCTTCAATATGGCAATGCTGCCGTACCCGGTTTGGTTCTGGATCAACGTGGTGGCTTTTCCTGCAAGTTGCATGGCCGGAATTCGACTGGCACGTCGTGGAATGGTCGTTAATTGATTTCGTGTCAGCGTTCGCAGATGCTGCGTCGTAAGCCAACTCGCGAGCAACCACCCGCTTGTCCGCAAGCGGTCTCACCTATTTACTTCGAAAGGATTTTGACCAATGCCAACGTCTCAACAAACTTCGCGTCGTCAGTTTCTGCAAGGCATCGCCGCTGCGGGAACCGCAAGCATTCTGCTCCCGTCGGCCAACCGAGCGTTTGGTTATCAATCGCCGAACGAGCGTCCGGTCTTTGCAACCATCGGCCTGCGGAATCAAGGCTGGACGATCACCAGCAAGTCATTCGGCCATGCCGATTTCGCCGCTTTGGCCGACGTCGATGCCAACGTGTTGGGGGAAAACGTCGCCAAGGTGGAGAAACAGCAGGGCAAGAAACCCGATGCCTACAAGGACTATCGCAAGATCCTGGAGCGGAAAGACATCGACGCGGTGATGATCGCCACGCCCGACCACTGCACACGAAGATCGCGGTCGAGGCGATGCTCGCGGGCAAAGACGTCTACTGCGAAAAGCCGCTCACGTTGACGATCGACGAAGGCAAGCTGATTGAGAAGATCGTCAAGCAAACCGGGCGAGTCTTTCAGGTCGGCACAATGCAGCGAACCGAGATTGACCTGCGTTTCCTGAAAGCGATCGCTCTCGTCCGAGACGGCCGCATCGGCACGGTCAAAAAGGTGACGTGCGGCATCGACCGTATGGAAGCCTCGGCGGTCATTCCGGAAGCGGCTGTGCCCGAGCAGCTCGATTGGGACTTGTGGCTCGGTCCGGCCCCCAAGGTTCCGTATCGGGCGTTGCCGGAACTGCGACAAGGTTACGGCGGCGGCGTGCCGCTCTACAGCAATTGCCACTATTCGTTCCGCAACTGGCACGAGTACTCCGGCGGCAAGCTCACCGACTGGGGAGCCCATCACGTTGACATTACATGCTGGGCGCTCGGGGCCACCGAAACGGGGCCGAGCAAAGTCACGCCCGTCGATTACAAGTTGCCGATCGAGTACAAGGACGGCCATCCCACGGTCGCCGATCAGTACAACGCGGCGACTCAATTCACCATCCGCGCCGACATGCCCAACAACGTGGAGCTGATCATCACCAGCGAAGGAGACAACGGCATTCTGTTCGAGGGAACGGAAGGTCGGTTCTTCGTCAACCGCGGCAAGCTCACCGGCAAGCCGGTGGAAGACCTGAAGGACAAACCTCTGCCGGAAGGGGCGATCGAAAAAGTCTACGGCGGCAAGGTCAGCGCGAACCACACTGCCAACTTCATCGAAGGGATGAAGGCGCGGAAGCAACCGATCTCCGATGTCTGGTCGCATAACCGCATGCTCGAAATCTGCCACCTCTCCAACATCGCGATGCGCCTGGGCCGCGAACTCAAGTGGGATCCCGTCAAGCGGGAAATCATCGGTGACACTCAAGCGAACTCGTTCCTCTCGCGTGAAAGCCGCAAGGGATTCGAAATCGAGATGTCGTAGGCTGTGCGGCTGCTGTGGTTGTCGCAGTCACAATCAGAGATCACCGCTTGGCGAGCCGTTCGGCGAGGAACTCGCGCGTAGCGGCGGCGAGATTGTTGCCCACGGCGCGGTAGCCGTCGGTCGTGCTGTTTTGGTAGTTCCAGATCGTTTCGAGGCACAGGCTGACGGTGTGAGGGTTGCCGTGCAGAGCGACCCAGTTCGCGCTGATATTTCGCCACAGCGGGTGATAGTTCGAGCCGGTGACTTTCGGTTTGTTGCTCATCGGGATCAGCGGCTTGATCTTGCTGATGCGAGCATAGGCCAGCTCCACGAAGCGATCGCGCTCGACGACCATCGGTGCGGGCAACAGGTCCGGCGACAGCACATAAAAGAACGTCGGATCGCCCGGCGCGGGGTTGTGCAGATCGAGGAACACGTCCATGCGGCCGACATCGATCAAGTCGCGGACCTTCTGCTGAGCGGCGATCGTCTCGTTCCAGTGCGGCTGATCGGACCAGTCGCGGTTGTGATCGTGAGGCAGAGCGTCCTTGCCGCCGTTGCCGGTCGCGGCGTTGTCCACGTCCATGATCGGGACGAGGAAGATTTCCGCGTGCTGACGCAGCCATGCCGCATCGTCCGCATCGCCGAGCAGCCACTCGGCAAAGCCTTGAGCCACCCAACTCGAACCACTCTCCCACGCATGTTGCCGAGCCTGTACCCAGACACCGAACCGCTGCTCGTTCGGCCGCTCCCCTTCGCGAACATGCAGCATTGGGACCGACCGGCCGCCGCGTGATCGGCATAGCTCGGTCGCGATTGCGTGCGGAGATTTCTCGCTCATCTCGCGAACAAACCTCGCGGCGGTGCTCGGAGTGAACGGCGGACCCCACGCGACAAACACCGATGCCGCGTCAGGCTTGAGCGTGTAGTTCATCCACTCCTCTTGTTGCTGCCCCTTGTCGGTTTGCTTCCAGGTCCGTCCATCGGTTGAGAACGCCGCCTGCTCCGGCATCGCCCACGACGGAGCCAGCGGCTTCAGCAACGATGTCTTCGACTCGCCCGCAGCCTCCTTCGTGACCGTGGCGGTCGAACCGCGCAGCCGCAATGTGATCGACTCTCCGGGAGTCATCCCGTCCACGCGAAAGTACCACCAGCAGGGCCAGCCGTGAACCGGATCACCACCCGGCATAAAGCGAACGCTGCGCGTCGCGTTATCAATCTCAATCTCTCGAACCGACGCCCCCTCGAAATCGGTCGCAACGACCAGAGGCTCTGCTGCGAACGCGAGTTCGCCAAATGCGAGCCACGCGATGAACACAACAAGAGCCAGCACCCGTTTGAGATTCATGGTGAAGTTCTTCCAAGCGACTCGCGTACGGCGACGTTCTAGCCGGGATTATTCATGACCCGAATGTAACCCGAAGCGTCAGCGAGGGCGAACCGAGATGACGCCCCATACGCACCAACTTAAGCGTTCCAGTTAAGTAGCGATGGGTCGTTGATGAGCTGGAAGTGGCTGAGATTTTTGCGTCGGGATTGGATTTTGGCGACGCACTTCAGGTGAGCTTGCCGTTACGTCAGCGTGGATTCGAGTTGTTGACGCTGATCCAGTATCAAGGCGAGCGGGATGATCCAGTCGCGAAGGGCGCGAGCCGCTTTGAACAGGCTGCGTCGGCCGTCGGGCCAGACGGCGGTCAGCAGTCACCAGTGTTGCAACATCACGCCGATCAGCTTCGACCAGAGCACGGCCATCGCTTCGAACGCGGTCGCTCCTGGTCGGTGATACGCCAGTTTGTTGTGAGACTTCCAGAGCTTGAACAATAGCTCGATTTGCCATCGAGCGCGATACAGCACCACGACTTCCTTCCAGGTCAACAGCTCGTCGGAAGCGTTGGTCACGAACAGCGACCAGGCCAACAACTCGGAGTACTCCGCGGACAGTTCGCTCCCGCGTTTGCGAGCTTTATCGCGAGCCTTCTGACGACGTCGATGGGCCATTTGACCGTGCTGATCGAACACCGCTG
>JANNDA010001286.1:0-2832 GCA_031387195.1 Planctomyces sp.
GGTCTCTCTCGGCTCGTCAACACGCCAGTCCCCAAACCGGCGTTTCCTTGCGAATCTCCATTCGCTGCTGACTCTCAGTTTACCCACGCTCTTCCGACATAAACGCCAACGATTCGGTCAAACGCACAACAATTCTTTGAAAAACGGCTCTATTTCCACAAATTGTCAGATCGACCACGTGAGGTCATTCCTCTTGAATGTCATTCGACCGGAGTAGGTTTCACGTCAATCAATAAAGACAAAAAGCCCGGTTCCGTGACAGAACCGGGCTCTTTGTTTTTCAAAACAGTCAAACGATGTGAGCAACCGCAGGTCAATTAACCTTTCGCGGCGGCGATCACAGCCTCGTAGTTCGGATGCTCGGCGATCTCTTTGACGTACTCAACGTGCTTGAGTTTCCCTTCGCCGTCGATCACGAAGATCGCTCGGCAAAAGCAACGATCGAGTCCGCCACCTTGAATGAGCACGCCGTAATCCTCACCAAACTTCGTGCAGCGGTGAGCACTCAGAGTCTTAATGTTTTGGACCCCTTCCGCTCCGCACCAACGCTTTTGACCAAATGGCAGATCCATGCTGACGACGAGCACTTCGACGTTCGGCAGGTTCTTGATCTCGTCATTGAACCGCTTGGTTTCCAACGCACAGACCGGAGTGTCGAGCGACGGAATCGCGGCGATTACACGCGTCTTGCCGACACTGGATGCCAGAGTCACTTCTTGCAGACCGTTGTCCTGCAATTTGAAGTCCGGTGCCGCTTGGCCGACCTGGAGTTCATTTCCAGCCAACGTGACGGGATTCCCTTTGAGTGTGACTGAGCCGGTTCTAGTTTCTGCCATGTTTGGACGCTCCTGGTTGATGAAGATGCCGACGATCATCCGTCGATCGAAGGTGTTTAATCGGCTGGCGAGTATCGCGAGTGGCCGAAGGGTTTCAAGGCTGACGACGAAGCTCGGAACGGGTCACAACTTTTGCCCGCGATAACGCAAAAAACCTTCGAGCGCGAAGAACTCCGGCAGACCGAGTTCATTGTACGTTTTGGCCGTCTGTTTGGTGCGCTCTTCAGCACGCATCCAAAACTCGCGGTCGTCGGAGCCCATAAACATCGCTCCGTCTTTTTGACTTTCGTGGCGCAGAATGGCCTGTTTCTTTTTGAGCATGATTTCTGGACTGAGCGGCACCGCTCGTTCGATTTCGTGCGGCTCATACTCCTGCCATGCACCGCGATACATCCAGACTTCCGGCGAATAACCTTCATCATCCAGCCGCTTGAGCACCTCGATAATGATCTGCGCGCAAACGCGATGCGTGCCGTGAGGATCAGAGAGATCGCCCGCGAAGTAGATCTGGTCAGGGCGAACTTCAAGCAGTTTTGAGGCGATCAGTTGAATGTCAACTTCACCCATCGGGTTCTTCTTGACCTTGCCGGTGCGATAGAACGGGAGGTCGAAAAAATGTTGTCGCTCTGGTGGGACGCCGACGAGGTCGCAAGCGGCGGATGCTTCGGTTCGACGAATCAAACCCTTTAGTTCCAGAACCTCCGGAGAGTCTTGGTCGCCCGGATTCTTCACCCGAATGTCTTGTCGGCATTTTTCCAGCCGCGAAGAGGCGTCGGGATGCAGGATGCTTAAGACGCGCGAACTCTCTTCGACATAGTCGATGTGGCGTCGGCACGAATCATCACGTACGGCGATGTTTCCGCTCGTCATATAGCCGACATGAACCTCGTGGCCTTGATTGACCAATGTGATGAACGTGCCGCCCATCGAAATCACGTCGTCGTCAGGGTGCGGGCTGAAGATGAACGCCTTCGTTTTTTCATTGCCACCAGGCTTCGTGCAAATCGTGCTCATCATCTGCTCAAAGACACGTTCACGAATTGCGGCCAAGCCACCTTCCAAATGCAGGATGTCGTACAGGTGATGCTGCAAGAAATCTTTCGTATCGAGTTTCAAGAGCGGCTTTTGACATTGTTGCGACAACCAAATGAGGGCTCGCTTTTGCAATTGTGGCGTCCACTCCACGGGCCGAGTCTGCCACGGAGTTCGCACGTCGGTGAGCCACGCGGCGGATGCCTCGTCGATGATGACTTCGCTGGCGAAATGCCGTTGCAAAAAACTGGCCGGGATGTCGGCGGTCGGTTCGCCCTCGACCATTTTGCGAACGACCCACGCTTTGTGCTCTCCGAGCGCCATCAAAATAATGCGTCGCGCGTTGAGGATCGTGCCGACTCCCATCGTAATGGCGCGGGTCGGTACTTTTTCTTCGCCGCCAAACTCGGCGGCCGCATCACGGCGCGTCATCGGGTCGAGTGCCACGAGCCGCGTCTTGCTGTTGCGATCGCTGCCGGGCTCGTTGAAGCCGATGTGTCCGTCGCGACCAATTCCCAGCAGTTGTAGGTCGAGTCCTCCCGCAGCCTCGATTTGTTGCTCATAGTGATCGCAGTCTCGTTCCACGCTTTCGAGCGTCCATTGGCCGCTGGGGATGTGCGCGTTTTCCGGACGGATATTGATGTGGCTGAAGAGATGCCCCCACATGAAGCTGTGATAAGAATGCACCGACTCCGGCGTCATCGGCCAATACTCGTCGAGGTTGAACGTGATGACTCGCGAGAAGTCCAAGCCCTCGTCGTTGTGCATCCGGACCAGTTCGCGATACACGCCAATCGGCGTCGAGCCGGTCGCCAATCCCAGCACCGTGGCTTGGTTGGCCGCGTTCTTTTCGCGAATGGTGTTGGCGATGATCGTCGCCACATACTTGGCCGCTTCGCGTGAATCGCGAAACATTTTCGTCGGCACCTTCGCGCAGCGCATGACTTGAGCCGGTTGCAGTGTC
>JANNDA010001289.1:0-2404 GCA_031387195.1 Planctomyces sp.
GGTCAGGCACCGCAAAATTCAAAACTGGCGGAACAGAGCGTTGTTCCCAAATCAGGCATCGTTCCGCCAATTTTGAATTTTTTCGGTGCCTGACCCCTGACCGGGAACTTATTTCGAGCCCGCACATATTGTCTCTCGCAGTTCGTTGATCGCTCGCGACCAAAGCATCCGCGTGGCATCGGCGGAGCGATTCATGACGGAGCCAACTTCCTCAAACGAAAGTTGCGCGAAGCTACGCCAGAGAATGACCGTGAAGTGTGAGTCTGACAGTTTTGCCATGGCCCACGTCAGCAGTACGGCGTCTTCCATTGTTCCGTCTTCGCTCCCTAAGTCAGGAAGACGGGATGTCATTCGCCGGTTCTCACTGTGAACCAAGCGTTCGAGTGCGACTGTCTGTTCTTTCACGAGACTGCGCTTGCCTGTGGCTCGATAGCGGCGATTTTCACTCGCCAAGTTGTTGAGCAAAATACGCCGTAACCAAGCTTGCAGCTCACCCAAGGTCGTTCCGCGAAATTGCGAAAAACTGCATTGAGCGTCCAGAAAAGTCTGCTGTACCAAGTCTGATTCGTCCAGCTTGGCTCGGAGGTCGCCTGCAATTTTCTGACGGGCGATGCGGTGCAGATGATTCGCGCAGCCGTCTAGTAAGACGCCCAACGCCTCGCGATCCCCATTTCTCGAAGCGTCGAACAGTTGCGAAGTCTCCTCGACACAACGGACGCCATTGCTCGGTGCCAACATCGCTTGCTCCTCAGAATGATGTGCATCTCGGCGAGCCTGCTAATTCTGCCAATGACCATCAGTGTTCACCAGGCGCTCAAAACTCAAGATATCTCGAATCGAGTGAGTCATCGACTCGTGGCCAGGCAGGATTTGTGCCAGTCCGTCAGAAAAAACCAATTGTTCGGGCGAGGCCGGTTATTTTGATTAAATCGATCATTCCGGTTGAATCGAATGTTCGGTTTCGGCATTTTTCGCATCTTTGAAATAGGGCGAGCCGCATTTTTCTGTGTTTGCGGGGAATTGGTGATCAACACGGCGGACTTTTCCATCTGGAGCCGTGCGAGTGGTGCCTGGTCACTCACATTTCCAGGAAGCGCGCTAAGCAGGCTTAGCTTGATGCTCACAAAATTTAACGTCGCGTTCAATAAATTTACTCTCCGCCGAGCGGCTGATGTTTCTGGAGAAACACGCCTGGCGGGGAGTCGGAAATGGTTTCTGGCGGGAGTCACGCCAGTCACTGAGTTGTTCCCGTGTGTTTGTTTCTTCTACCAAACTGGAGGTTCATCATGTTGAAGTCACAATGGTTGAATGCGTTTGCCGGTCGCCTACAAGCGTGCCAAAGACAGCTCTCTGGTCGGCGACGTTATTCGTCGCGAAAGAATCCGCAACCGGTCATTGCCGTGGAATGCCTGGAAGATCGTTCGCTCTTGTCGGTCTCGGCGATCGTGGGCTCGGCGGTCAGCATCCTCGAAACAAATACGCTCGCGTTGTTCGAGGTTCCTGACGGAAGCGACCGTGTGCTCGTGGTGGCGGTCTCGGATGCGGATTCTACGGATATCGTCAGTGTGACCTTCGACGGCGTGGATTTGATGCAAGCCGAGGAAACGGATGATGGTTTCGCAGTTGGCTCCATTTGGTATTTGGCGCTCGGAAGCGACCCAGTTTTGGATGCCGACATTGTTGTTACGACCGGCGGAGGGGATTTTACCCCAACATTCATCGGAGCCGTCGTTCTTTCAGGAGTCGATCAAACGACATCCGTGGGCGCTACTGATTTCTTTGTCGATACCGATTCAAGCTCGGCTTCGACTGTCACCGTCGCCAGCACGTCCGGCGACTTAGTCTTCGATCTTTTGGACTCATTCGACTCATCGGGTACTTTGTTCTCTGGTCCGGCAACTCAGGTTCCCGATGTGAGCCAAACACTGATTCATGACAACCAGGTCAGCACGGACCCCTTTGATTCGTACTCAACCAGCACGCAGGCCGGAGCTGACCCCGACGTCACGATGTTTTGGGATTGGGTCGGTGACTCATCGATTCATGTGGCCGCTAACTTCCTTCAAGCGGTCGTGACCCCGAGTGCGAATGAAGTGAATCTATCTGCGGACCTAACTGCCGGAGATGAAGACGGGCAAACCATCATTACGTTGACGGCGACTGCGCTCGATCCCGTCGTTGGCGATCAGACGGTTAAGATAGAGGCTGCTGGAGTCTCCCTCACCGACTACTTGCTGTCCGGAACGACGATCACGATCCTTGACGGGGAGACCACCGGCAGCGTGACATTCATGGTTTTGGACGACAACCTCGTTGAGGCGTTGATCGAAACTGCGGTACTGAAAATTTTCGATCCATCCCCCGGGATTAGTCTGGGAGTGACGACCACCGAGATTGACATCAC
>JANNDA010001303.1:0-2126 GCA_031387195.1 Planctomyces sp.
ATTTTCTCGACAGCCCAGCCCAGCACTGCTTCCGCCTTTTTCATGTCGGTGATGACCGGGTGCATGAGGTGCGGAATCCGTTTGTACGGTGACAGCTCGACCATCTTCGGATCGATCATCAACATGCGGACTTGGTCCGGGCTGCGCGTCATCAGGATCGACAAGATCAACGTGTTGAGGCAGACGCTCTTCCCTGTGCCGGTGCGACCCGCGATGAGCAGGTGCGGCATCTTGCACAAGTCCACGATCATCGGCCGCCCGGCCACGTCCTTGCCGAGGAACAGCGGGATGCGTTTCTTCTCGATGTCCTGCGGGCAGGCTTCGATCAGCTCGCGCAGGCGGACCATCACTTGCTTCTCGTTGGGGACTTCGACGCCGACGGTGTTCTTCCCCGGAATCGGCGCGACAACTCGCACCGCAGGAACGCGCAGGCCGATCGCCAGATCGTTCTCTAATGCGACGACCTTATTCAGCCGCAAGCCCGCTTCCAGCGACAACTCGAACTGCGTAATCACCGGCCCGGTGTCGATCTCGTTGACCTTCACGTTCAAGCCGAATTCTTGAAACGTCTTCTCCAACGTCACCGCCGCGATCTGAGCTTTCTTTGCCAGCTCTTCATACGGAAACGCCTCCGCATGTTCGAGCAGTTCGAGGCTCGGCATTTCATACTTCGAGCCATCGGCTTGAGTCATCGCGTCCAACTGCGCGATGACGAGATCGCGATCTGACTTCACGTTGACTGGCGGATTCACTTTGAACGGCTTGCGCTCGCCATCGTCCACCGCAGCATCGGTCGCGACCGGCTCCACGGTTTCACCCAATGCGGCCGCGATTTCGGCATTCATCACGTCAAGCAATTCGACGGCACTGTCCGCCGCCTGCTCGGCGGTGGTTGGCGGAGCGGAGAGTTCTAACGCGGTCTCCAAATTGATTGATTCGCGCACCGCGAGCGGAGCCTCGGCCTTCTTCGAGGTCTTTTCATTCACCGGCTTCAGCTTGCCAAACCGCACCCAATTCACGACCCACATCGGAGCAGCGAAAAAATCCAAGACCGCATCCACAAACAATACATCTCCCGCCAGCAGCATCCCTGAAGCGGTACACGCACCGAGAAAAATCATCAGCCCCGCTTTGGAAAACAGCGGCAGCAACAACGCCACGCCCCACGCGCCGACGTAACCGCCGCTCCCCACAATCTGGCCTCCCGCGAATCCCGGCGCGAGCAGTTGCAGCCCCAAACAGACCGCCGCCAACAGCAACAGCCAACCAAACGCGACGACGCCCCAGTCGGCAATCTCGCGTCGAGTAAACAGCCGCACGTCGATTGCCAGTAATGAGAGCCAAACGAAATACGCGCCGACACCAAACAGCGTTCGCAGTCCGTGAGACAGATAAGCGCCGCTTGTGCCGCCCAGATTCTGAGCCACTTCGCGCACCGGATACGCCTTAGTCGATGGCGGATCGGCCGAGTCCCAGCTCACCAAACAGAGACCGACATACGCCACGACGCCCAATAGGACGAGTGCCAGCACATCGTTTCGCAACCGACGAAAGTCAAACATCGTGGTCTCGTAGCACAGGCGGCTCGCCTGTGATTCCACCGGAGAAATACGAGCAGGCGAGCCGCCTGCCCTACGTTTTGCCACACTAGCCCGAAGCGCCAGCGAGGGGTGTTCGCGCCAAACACTCGCTGGCGCTTCGGGCTAGGCTCTGTCCCGCAAATGGTAGAGTCCTACGGATTTACGGGACAGAGCCTAGTCTGCAACCAGGAAAAATCCCGCCTAACACTACCACTCAGACTTCAGCCCGATGCGTGGCGGCGGACAAATGCGTGGCTAAAAAGCATCACGCCGCGCGACTTGACGTATCGCAGCAGTCGAAACAATGGGCGAAAGAGTTCCGGTTGTAGCAGTCGCGACTGAAGCACGGTTTTAATCCGAGTCGCGGAGCGACTCGGCTACGTAGCCGGGATTATTCATGCTTCACACTAGTTCGACTGTATGACTTTCAGGATCGTCTTAATCGGTTGAAACAAAAAGCGTTGCTCTCACGAGCGTTTTTCAGGTGTCGCAAGAAATCGAGATACTCAAATGGCCGCGAGCGGTCGCGTTTCGCGGGAAAGTCAC
>JANNDA010001015.1:0-5034 GCA_031387195.1 Planctomyces sp.
GCTGCCTCCAAAATGGAGGTGCAATTTCCCCCGGTCGTCCCAGCCATTGATGCGAATAAGAAAGACGCCTCTCGCTAATCGGTGATGCCAGCTTCACGACGGTCTTGGGCCGCAATTGGCCAAAGAGGATTTCCATCGTGGTCTCATGCCGGTAGTCGCGATTTGCGAGGTATTCGGTTCGGCTAAAAGGAATCGAGTTATAGATCTCTCGATAGGCTTCGGAGTTCAAAACTTGTGGTTCGTTGCGACGAACGGAGGTCGCTGGTTCTTCAATGGTGGGGATGGCGAACTTTTCCGCGTCGTTGTGGCTGACCTGAGTCACTCGCGGGACCGATGCGACGGGATTCGATTGGCCTGGAACGATTTGGATTTTCCATTCGTCGGTCGGTTTGCCGGGAATGGACTTAGCCTGATCGTCTTGAGTGATTTTCTCCGGTTCGATTGCGAAGGCCGAACTCGTGATGAGTCCGATCGCGGCAACGGCAATCAATGTGGTTCTCAAGCAGGCGACGAAACTGTGCTCGGACAAACCGAGCCTCGACAGGAATGTGGGCATGGCGACACCTTGGGTTAAATCGAAGAGGCGATGGGGAGCGAACGAGCTCGTCCCAAAGGTGTGAGAGAGATGGGCTTGCCATTTATACACAACGCAACTCTGGCAATTCCAGCGACGACCGTCACCACGGCATGAGATTTTTGAGACATGGCGACAGAGTCCAAGGGTGGTTGGAAATGGCCGGGAACAAGTTGTCAAATGGCCTTTTCTGTCAAACTTTGCCGATTGTGTTGGTTGTCTGGCTGTGTGGATCGCCAGAATTAAAACAGTCAGAGTTTCAGGCCAATTCGGACATTTAGAAACAGGCGGCATAACCGATCCATAGACCAGCGACGGCAGGATGCGGTCGCGACCACAATTTGATCGGCAAGTGGAATCAGGGAAGGGAGTGAGACTCTCCCGCCGTCCCGCGACTGTAAGGGGGACGAACGCCGCAACCGTGATAACTCAGCCCGCGACGCTGCTCGAAATCTTTCGACTCGTCGCACGGCCACAGTCAATCACGGAGCCACTGGTTGGTCGGTTGAGTGAAGCGCACGAGCAGGAGGCTCGACCTCAAATACTGAGGAAATGTGCGTTTCACTCAGCCGACTTCCGGGAAGGTGCGACGTTCGGACGAACCCGAGCCAGGATATCTGATCCGCTTGCGACTTTGATTTCTCATCCTCGCGGAAAGGGATGGAACGCATGAACGCACGCAAGCTGCTGCTGCTGCGCGCGACGAGCTTCGTCGCGCCGATGATTTTCTGGACTCTCGCTGGTTCAGACATCACACACGCTCAAAACGAACCGCCGGTCGCCGCCGAAAACGCTGCGGCATCATCGACGGGACAAGATCCTGACGACAGTTTGTCCATTCCGGAAACGCGCGTGATCGCGAAGCCGACTCCCGGCCCGTTCCCGCGTGAGGCGTTGCCTGACGATGCCTCGATCACCGCGAACCGCACCGAAACGCTGCGTTCGCAAGTCGGCAGTTCGATGTCAGTCATCACGGAAGAACAAATCCGCCGCAGCGGACAGACCACGTTGCTGGGAGTGCTCCGTAACGCTGGAGTTCCAGGGATCGACTTTGCCCAGAGCGGCACACCCGGCTCGGTGACGTCGGGCTTTATTCGTGGCGCGAACTCGGCGCACACGAAGGTGATGATGGACGGTGTTCCGTTGAATGATCCCTCGTCACCGACACGCAACTTCGATTTCGGGACGTTCTCGCTCGATAACGTGGAGCGAATCGAAATCATTCGCGGGCCTCAGAGCACGTTGTACGGCTCGGACGCGATCGGCGGTGCGATCAACATCATCACCAAACGTGGCAAAGGCCCGGCTCAGTTTCAAAGCACTTCGATGGGCGGCACTTTTGGAACCTGGCAGCAAAGCCTGAGCGTCAGCGGTGGCACGGACCAATATTACTATTCGCTGTCGGGTTCGTATCTGCAAAGTGACGGCTTTTCCGCCGCCAGCAAGCGCTTTGGCAACACCGAATATGACGGCTTCCGCAACGGCAACCTGGGCTTTCGAGGGGGCTACATCTTCAACGATTACGTCGATGTCGATGTCGTCTATCGCTACCAAAAGTCCCGCATCGACATCGACGATGGCGACAGTGGTCCGCCGAACTTCTTCTTTCCACTCGACAGCAATCGCATCAACAAGCTGGAGTCGAACACCGTCCGGCCGCAGGTTCGCGTGCTGATGTTTGACGGGGCCTTGGAGCAAAAAGCCGGATTCAGTTACATCAACTACAACCGCGACGCCCCCGGCGGCTTTACTCAATTCTTCAACGGCGAGACGCGTAAGTTCGACTATCAAGCCAACGCCAAGTTGTTTGAGTTGGAACAATTCACGAACACGGCGACGCTCGGTGTGGAGTATCTCGACGAACGATCGACCACGGAGTCCGTCCCCGCTGCGATGCAGTTTGCTCGCAGCATCTACGTGCAGGATCAGTTCGCATTGTGGGACCGCTGGTTCACCACCCTGGGAGCGCGCCATGACGATTACAGCATCGCCGGAGTCGCCGACACGTACCGCGTGACGACGAAGTACCAAGTGAAGGAAACCAACACCGCCTTTCACGGCACGATCGGCACCGGCTTTCGAGCTCCTTCGCTGGCTGAGTACTTTGGTTTCGGAGGGAACACCGCGTTGCGCCCCGAAGAAAGCAAAGGCTGGGATGTCGGCATCGAACAAGCCTTTGATTCCGAACGCCGCTTCGTGGCGGACGCGACTTACTTTCGCAACGACTTCACCGACTTGATTCAGTTCAAGTCAGTTCCGCCCCCGATCTTTTTTCAGAACCAAAACGTCGCACTGGCGCTGACGACAGGTGTTGAACTGACCGCGAACTGGCAGCTCTTCGACGACACATCGCTGACTGCGTCCTACACGCACACCGACGCCTTTGACCGCACCACCAACACGCGGCTGTTGCGCCGTCCGCCCAACAAATACTCGCTGGGCGTCAGCCAGTTCTTGCTCGATCAAAAGGCGAACGTCAGTGCGAATCTCCGCTGGTCGGACTACCGCAACGATGTCGGAGCGTTTGGCCCGACTGTTCTGCAAAGCTACACGGTGGCCAACCTGCAAGCCTATTACGACTGGAAGCCGTCGGTTCGCCTCTTCGGCCGTATCGACAACGTATTCGACGAGAAGTACGAGGAAGTCTTCGCCTTCGCGACGCCGCGATTCTCGGTCTATGCGGGTGTGACGATGACCTTCGGCGGTGAAAAGAACAACGGGCGATAATCGTCGAGAGACCGATCCGCACGACGCACCTTGCGCGCGAGCTGGTGCCTGACCCCCGACTGTTACGGCGTGCCGCGATGTAACCCGAAGCGTAAGCGTAAGCGAGGGCGAACTATGACGACTCCCTTGCTTACGCTTCGGGTTACATCCGGACCATGAATAATCCCGGCTAGCCTGCCACGAAGATGATCGGCCGAGTCTTTCCACTGATCGGATCAATTTCCAATTGGGCCGTTTCTTCGACCCTTAAACCAACGGCTTGATCCAATTGTTTGCGAACCATCCAGTCGCGAATCGCGGCTTCAGTGGCTCGCAGAGTCTCGCGTCGTAAATCATCCGACAGCGCTGGATCGAGTTTGACTCGAAACAGAAGTTGGTCGGTCCCGGTGATGACGACTTGCAAGCCGGGAACGGGGGGAATGGGGAGATACAAAATTGAGTAGGTCGTGAATTTCTCCAGTTGCCCTGTGTTCTTCTTCAGTTCGAACGGCTCTGAGCGTCGGCCGGCCACTTGTTTGAGCCAGCGAAATGGGCCGGGCTTCAGTGGATCAAGCGGGACGACAACATCATCCAGCCGATACCGAATCAACGGGATCGTCCGATTGAACAAGTTTGTGACCAAGATATGCGTTGGGAAGATCTCGAAAATAATGTCGTCTTCAAAGAGCATCAGTCCTTCGCTGGAAGAGGCGGCTCCAATGAAGAGAGTTTCGCAGGTGGAATAGAGATCGACGACCGTCGCTTGAAACGTCTTTTCGAGGGACTCTCGAACCGGAGGCTGCATCACTTCGCCGGAGCTGCACACGAATTTCGGACGGACCTTCAATCGCCCTTGCTGCTGTTCGTGAGCCAAGATCATCAGCAAATTGGCGTAACCCGACAGGACGTGAGGTTGAAATCGATTGAGGCGATCCACGATTTCGGCGACGGGGAGATCCAGATCGAACGGTCGGCAGTTGAAGAGCAATTGGTTGATGCCTCGATTGCCAGTCAAAGCCAAACTGACTCCCGCCAAGTGGCTATGAGTGACTCCGAAAAATGCGATGCGTTGCCGCCATTGAATGTCGGGGACGACACGGCTCCGATGACTGCAACCTCGAATCCATTCGCGTGTGGTGTAAGCCATATAACTGGGATCGCCGGTTGTCCCAGAGGTCCGCAGGACAAAATGGCGGCCATCCAATAGCTCGGTGGGATCGCTTGATCGCTGCAAGAACTCTCCGATCCGCTGCCGGCTCACCGAGGGATCGGTCACGATCCGATCAAATTCTCGGCTCAGAGTTGCTTTGGTCAGTTCCGGGAAATCGGCGAGATCGCATTTGCCGGGATCAAGCCCGCGGCTGGAGATCACGTCGGCGAAGTAAGGTGACCGGCCCGCGGCAAACAGCACTAATTCGCGGAATCGCTGGGCATGGTCCGCCTCAAGTTCGGCTCGCGACCATTTGGCCACCCGGCGGCGTTCTGCAAAATCGCGCAACCAGTGTTGCAATTCGAACAACGAACTCAGTCCCATTTCGATGCTCCAGTCCCTTGGAAAACTCTTGCCGTCAATGTCTCTCGTTGACGATCGTCGCCCGACCGAATTTATCGAGCATCAAGCCTTTGTCTGAAACGAACCGGACTATATATCACACGACCCCCGCTCGCCTGGCCTGATGAAGTCCTTGAGCAACAGGGATTGGAACCTGTTGCACACGTCGTGTTTTGAAACTGACTTTCTCCATCCGTGCTCC
>JANNDA010000001.1:0-3970 GCA_031387195.1 Planctomyces sp.
GCTCCGCGTCGCGCTTCACGACGCGGAGCGTCGTGCCACATTGTTGGCGTCCCCGCCGAACAGCTCGAAGACCGCACGTTGCTGTCCGTCTCGGCGCTGCTCATCAACGGCACGCTCAACGTCACGGCCAGTGCTGCGGACAACGTCACGGTGCGAGCCAACTCGACGACCGGCAGGGTCGAAGTTCTCGGCAACAACAACGTCTTGGTCGGATCGACTCCGACCGTCAATGCCTCCGCGTTGACCGGCTTGGTCGTCACCGGGAGCGACAGCAACAACAGCATTGATCTAAGTGGTGTCACCGCCGCGCAGTTCACGGCATTGACCAGCCTCGTGGTCAACGCGGGTGATGGAAATGATCGAGTCACCGGCTCGCCCGACTTGGCCAACTCGCTGAATGGTGGCGACGGCGCGGACACGCTGACGGGTGGCTCCAGCGGCGACATGCTCAATGGTGGCAACGGAGCCGATTCGCTTCTCGGTGGACTCGGCAACGACAGCCTGCTCGGTGGTGACGGAGCAGACACGATCACCGGTGATGATGGCAACGACACGATTTTCGCGGGCAACGGAAACGACTCCGTCGATGCCGGCAACGGAGCCGACAGCGTCGAAGGCAACAACGGCGGCGACTCGCTGGTTGGTGGACTGGGCGACGACACAATCAACGGTGATGGCGGCACCGACACAATCTCCGGCGGCGACGGCAACGATGTGATCCTCGGTGGCGAGTTCAACGACAGCATCTCCGGCGATGCCGGTAACGACACAGTCGACGCTCAAGCGGGAGACGACACCGTCGATGGCGGCGCGGATGACGACTCGCTGTTGGGAGGCAGCGGCAACGATTCACTGCTTGGAAATGTCGGCGACGACACACTCAATGGCCAAGGTGGCAACGACACACTCAGCGGTGATGAAGGCAACGACTTCATACTCGGAGGTGCCGGGAACGATTCGATGAGTGGAATGAGCGATGACGACACGCTCAACGGCCAGGTCGGCAATGACACACTCTTAGGTGGCGGTGGCGCGGACATCATGGATGGTGGAGTCGGAAATGACCTTCTCGACGGGGCTGCTGCGGGGTCAGCGACGATCACCGTAGCGGACATCTCTCGGAGTGAGGGAAATTCTGGAAGGACGGACTTGATTTTCACTCTGCGAATGTCGTCTGTCAGCACCTCTACCGCGACAGTCATCGTTTCGGTCGCTGAGGGAACGGCAACTGACGGTACTGACTTTAGCAGCTTCAACAATCAAATCGTGACGTTTGCGCCCGGGGTAACAACGCAAAATGTGGTTGTTTCTATCAACGGCGACACAGGAAATGAGGTTGATGAAACTGTCCGGTTGATCCTGAGCAGTCCGACGAACGCACTTCTACAAACTCACGAAGCGATTGGAACGATCGTCAATGACGATGCCCCACCTAATATCCTGTACGCGACGACGTTTGACGGCCGGCTTTTCAGTGTCGATCCCAACACGGCAATGACGACTCTGGTTGGGAGTACGGGAGTATTTGGAATTCACGACATTGTGACGACCGGTCCCGGATCAGTGATCGGATATGCCCAAAGTCCGCCAAGATTGTTTTCGACGAATCTGGCGACTGCCGCGAGTAGCTTGCTGACCAACGTCAACGGAATACCGAATCCGAATCTGGAAGGGGATGCCGCGTTTGACGCCTCAACGAATTCGCTGTTTTACGTTCACAGTACGAATCGACGTGGCAATCCACACCTTTTTCGGATCGATCCAACGACGGGTTTTGCTATTGATCTAGGTGATCTCATCACCGCGAGCGGGACAAATCTTGCGAGTGATAATGACATTGTCACCATGGACTACTTGGCGTTCGCCAATGGCCTAATTTACGGCGTGATTGCCGGTGATATTAGCCCTCCCAACAACGGCTTCAACGATGCGTTGTTCACCATTGATCCCACAACACGAGTGACGACTCGTATCGGAAGTGGACTTGGCGTCGATCTCACAACCTTCGGCGTCCTTGGCGGAGGTTTGGACTTTGATTTCGCCAGGAATCGCCTTCTCTTGTTGGAGGGCGCAACCGGAAATCTTTATCAGGTGAGCATCACCACCGGAGCGGCATCCCTAATTGGCAATACGGGATTGTCACCCGTTGGGAATAGTGAAGCGACAGCGCTGGCGCTGGCGACTGTTCCCGCGACAGGGCCAAGAAGCATTTTTGTGAGCGATGTCGTGGTGTCCGAGGGCAATTTGGGGACGACGACAGTGACGTTTCAGGTGACGGCTGATTCGGGTAATGGCAATGTGACTGCGAACTATGCGACCGTTAATGGCACGGCAACCGCTGGATTTGACTTCGTTGCAACATCTGGAATGCTGACTTTTGGCGCATCCGGTGGCTCGCAGTCCGTCACGGTGACAGTGACCGGAGACCAAGCTCCCGAAGCTGACGAGAGATTTTTCCTGCAACTCTTCAGCGTTTCGGGAGCGGCTGTCTCCGACGGTTCTGGGGCGGCGAGCATCCTCAATGACGACAGCGCTCCGGTCGGCACCACACTACTCGGCGGAAGCGGTAGCGACACACTCCTTGGCGGTTCTGCGAACGACCTGCTCAATGGTGGAGATGGTCATGATTCGATAATCGGCAATGCGGGCAATGATTCGATCCTCGGCGGCTCCGGCGCGGATACGCTCAACGGCGGCGACGGCGATGACACGCTCGATGGTCAAGGCGGCAGCGACATCGTCGATGGCGGTGCCGGAGATGATCAGTTGGTGTGGGGCGGTGCGAGTGACGGCAAGGACACGCTGTCGAGCACGTCCGGTGCCGATGCGGTCATCGTCAACGGCACGGGAGCCAGCAATGTCTTCACCGTGGGTAAAAACGCGAGCGGACAACTTACCGTCGCCGAGAGCGGGATTACGTTGGTGGTCTCGTCGAGCATCACTTACGTCACGATCAACGGCAACAACGGCGATGACACGATCACGGTTGGCAGTCTGACCGGTGTTGTAGGCACCGTGCTGACGATCAATGGCGGAGTGGGCGATGACGTCATCAGCGCGGCTGGGGTGTCGACCGGTGACGTGCGGATGCTGCTCGGTGGCGGAGTTGGCAATGACTCGCTCACGGGGAGCAACAGTAACGACACGCTCGACGGCGGTGACGGCAGCGACACGCTGCTGGGTGGACTCGGCAACGATTCGATCTTTGGTGGTGCCGGTGTTGATCGCATAAATGGCGAGGCGGGCGACGACTCGCTGGATGGCGGAGATGACAACGACGGACTCCGAGGCGGCGACGGCAACGACGTGATCACCGGCGGTAACGGCGACGACAGCGTGCTCGCGGGCAACGGCAACGACACGGTCTCCGGCGAGTTCGGTGCCGACACGATCAACGGCGAAGCGGGGAACGATTCGCTTTCCGGCGGTTCGGGAACTGACTCGCTCAGCGGGGGTGACGGACTCGACACGATCACCGGTGGCTCCGAAGCAGATTCCATCACCGGCGAAGCGGGGAACGACTCGATCTTCGGTAACGACGGCAACGACACGATAGACTCCGGAGACGGCAACGACACGGTCATCGCAGGTGACGGTGGCGATGTCGTCTCCGGAGGGCTCGGCGACGACGCCATCAACGGCGGCGACGGCAACGATACGCTCAACGGTGGCGCGGGCCGAGATGTCCTCGTTGGCGGTGACGGCAATGATGTGATGCTCGGCGGAGCGGACATCGACACGCTACTGGCGGGTGATGGCGATGACACGCTCAACGGCCAAGGCTCAACCGACGTGCTGGCGGGCAACGAAGGAAACGATGTCTTCAACGACGCCACGGCGATCATCGACGAGCAGTTCGCATTGTCAGACACGTTGTTGGCGGCGCTGGGCCTGTGATTGATTGAACCCCATCGAGCAACGCCGTTAAGGATTTTGAAGCCGGAAAATACAAGCCCGACGCGCCAGCGAG
>JANNDA010000004.1:0-6029 GCA_031387195.1 Planctomyces sp.
CGAAGTACAACAACGAAGGTTTTTGGAACTTGCCGATTCCAGTCACGAAGGACATCGACGTCGATCCGAACGATGTCGTGATCTACGACTCGGAGGGTTACGAGCCGCTCAAGATGTTTTTGAAAGAGAACGGCATTCGACACGTCTTGCTGACCGGCTACGCGACCGACATGTGCTTCTGCCGCACGACGGCGGGCTATGAAAATCTCTCGAACGACTTCAATGTGTTCCTCGTCGGCGACGCCTCGCTGGCGACGTTCCCCGCGAATGATACGCCGCGCTTCGCCACGAACGCGCATCTCTCGTTTGCCTCGCTGACGCAGTTGGTGACGCAGATTTCCTGGATCAAATTCGACAAGTAGAAGCCAAGTAGAAACCCTCATGCCCGCATTTACGCATCATCTTTTTGTCTGTGGCAATCAACGCTCTCCCGGCCATCCGCGCGGGTGCTGCGATCCGGAAGGCTCCGAAGCGCTGCGGAACGCGTTCAAGGCGGAGGTCAAAGCGCGCGGCTTGAATCCGCTCGTGCGAGCCAACTCGGCTGGTTGTCTGGAACAGTGCGAACATGGGCCGTGCGTGGCGATCTATCCGCAAGCGATCTTCTATGGCGGAGTCCAACTGACCGACGTGTCGCGGATCATCGAAGAGACGGTCATCAACGGTCGCGTCTTGGACGATTTACTGATCGCCGACGAGTGCCTTAACAATCCCAACTGCGAACACATCCAAGCCCGCAAGGCCAATGCGAAAAATTAGGCGAGCGGCTTTCATACAAGCCCGACGCGCAAGGGAGTGAAGGTTGCGGCATTCACTCGCTTGCGCGTCGGGCTTGTATGTGACCATGAATAATCACGGCTGACGCCGCCCCGCTCGCCAGCGAAATTTCTAGCGCAAGTATCGCCCGCCATTGATATCGAGCAGCGCGCCCGTCACGAAGCGGGCCGCGTCGCTGACGAGGAACAAAACCGTTGCGGCGACTTCATTCGCGGTGCCGTTGCGGCCGAGCGGCGTTTCGCGACGGTATTGCTCCATCCGCTCGGGGGTCGTGAAGACTTCGTGATGTGGCGTCTCGATGACCCCCGGCATGATCGCGTTGACGCGTACGTCGGGAGCCAATTCGCGAGCCAACGTGCGCGTGAGCACTTGCAGCCCCCCTTTCGCAACCGCATACGCGCCGGCTCCGTTGGCTCCGCCCGTTTGCACGGAGAGCGACAGATTGTTGACGATCACGCCGTGCCCGCTGGCGCGGAGATGCGGGATCGCTCGCTGAGTGACCAGAAACGCGCTCGTCAGATTCACGTCGAGCACTTGCCGCCACAGTTCGAGCGGGCAGTCTTCGATCCGCCGCCGTTCGATCGGTGAGCCAGCGTTGTTGACCAGAATGTCCAAACGCCCGGCCACGGCGATGAATTGATCGACGAGTTGTGTGGCTTGAGCCGCGTCGCTCAAATCGGCCGACAGCACGATGCCGTCGCCGCCGCGTACACGAATCGCGGCCAATGCCTCATTCGCGCCTGCCACGCTTCGATGGCAATGCAGTCCCACAAACGTCCCGGCCTCCGCGAGCTCTTCGGCGATCGCACGCCCGATTCCCGTTCCCGCACCGGTGACCAAAGCGGCTCGGCCTTGAAGAGAAGCCGACTCAGCAGACATCACGAACTCCGGAATCGAGAACAGATTCAATCGTCAGCAACCAGCACAATCGGCAAAGTCTAACAAGCTTCGCTCGGTCTCGCGGCCCGCACGATCGACGTGAGACTTTAACGGTTGCACCGGTCCTTCGGCTGAGAATTGTTAATTTCAGGCACAACCGGAATCCCTGCTTCCTTCAGAGAAGTGAACCCTCCCGATACCTACAGCCTGTTGGCAAGCAATTTCATGACATCTGGCTGCCAACGAAAAGATTTGATCAAGCCGTGAAAGGACTCGCGGCTCCAATCGAACTGGCAGCGAAAGGAATCGCGAGATGAGGAACCTGCGTAAACACCTTGCTTGGATGTGCTCGGCGAGCTTGATGTGGGGCGTGGTCGCTTTGGCTGAAGAGCCCGGAGTTTCAAATAAGTCGAAATCCAAGCAGGAACCATCGCGACTCAGCGCCGAATCGGAGGCGTCGGTCTTAGGAATTCGCCAAGTCGATCCTGCCGAATACTTGCAACGACTGGAGCGTGCCGAGGCGCAGATCACCGAATTGCAGTCGCAAAACCAGACGTTGCGCGAGTCCCAATCCCCGATCTTGCAGACGGGTGGCATCAACCCGCTGCACATGGCTCCGCTGTTTTTCGCTCACGATCCCGAAATCGGCATCGTCCGCGAACAGACCAGCTCGACATCGTTCACTGTGGAAGCACCCAAAGATCCCGCGAAGCCGGAGGCTCCCAAGCCCAAGAAGTGGTACGACAAGCTCAGTATCCGTGGCTACGCTCAGTTCCGTCTCAACGAAGAAACTCATGCGGAAGACGATTCCGCGACCGCCCAGCACGTTGGTGATCGGTCGATCGGCGACAATCAGAATTTCCTGATCCGCCGGAACCGGATCACGATCTCTGGTGACGTTCACGAACGCGTCTACGTTTACATGCAGACGGATTTTGCATCGTCGGGGAACAGTCCCAACAATCATTTCGCGCAGGTTCGAGATTGGTATGCGGACTGTTATCTCGACGAGTACAAAGAGCTCCGAATCCGGGTCGGTCAGTCGAAAGTTCCTTATGGCTGGGAGAACATGCAATCCAGCTCGAACCGAGTTCCGTTTGACCGCAACGATGCGTTTAACAGCGGCACGAAGAACGAGCGTGACCTCGGAGTCTTCTTCTTTTACACGCCAATCTGGGCGCAGGACTTTTTCAAAGACGTGCTAGAGAAGGGCTACAAAGGCTCTGGCAACTACGGTTTGTTCGCGGTTGGGTTGTACAACGGCCAAGGTGGTTCGTTGGTTGAGGCCAATGATGACGTGCATTTCGTGGCACGTGCCACACTGCCGCTGACATTCGACAACGGGCAGCACATGGAAGTTGGCATTCAGGGATACACGGGCGAGTATGCCGTGACCGGTGCGGCGATCGACAGCAATGGTCCTCTGGCCGGTGGCGGACTAACCCCGGACGGAACCGTTGGAACCAGTGGAGCAGGTTCGCCAGGAGTGATCTCCGCCGCTGCCGACCAAGATGGATGGAACGACGATCGGCTCGGCGGATCGTTCATCTGGTATCCGCAGCCCTTCGGATTCCAAACGGAATGGACGGTCGGCCGTGGCCCGGCGCTGAGTGCGGACCAGAAGACCATCGAAGAGCGGGCGTTGTACGGCGGCTATGCCATGCTGCTTTACAAGCTCGACACCGAATGTTGGGGGACGTGGTTCCCTTACACGCGGTACTCGTACTTCCAAGGCGGCTACAAATCCGAAAACAACGCTCCGTACAGCAAAATTGACGAGTGGGAAATCGGTACCGAGTGGCAAATCAATCCCGCCGCCGAATTGACGTTGGCTTATCTCTTCACCGACCGAACCAATACGACCGCCAACAGCGCTGACAAATCAGTTTCGTATCGGCAGTTCGATGGCCAAGTTCTCCGGTTGCAGTTTCAGGTCAATTACTGAGATATCCATTCGCTGGAATCACAAACGAAAAAACCTCGCGAGCCGCACTCTTTCGTGCTCGGCTCGCGAGGTTTTTTGATTTTGTCGGTAAGGCTTTTCGCCTGACTCGGTTTTTCAAACCGCGTCGAATCCCGATCGAGTCAGCCTGGAAAGGCTGACGTACTTTTCTGACTACTGCCCACCGCCTGCGACAGGAGATTGAGCGGCGGATGTTGAACCGCTCTTCGCCACGGTTTCAACGGTGCTAAACACTCGCTGGGCATTGCCTCCGAGCACTTTTTGAATCTGCTCGTGAGAGTAGCGGCGGTTGAGCATCTCTTGCGTGAGGTGCGGGAAGCAGGAGACATCTTCGAGATTCTGCGGCAGGCTCACGACGCCATCGAAGTTCGAGCCGAGTCCGACGTGATCGAAACCAGCCACCTGACCGATGTGGTCGATGTGATCGACGACATCCTTTACGCTAGTTGTCGGCAGAGGGTGCTCTTTGAGCCACGCGACCAATGCGACTTGAAACTGATCGTCCGTTTTGAACGACTTGCGAAGGTCGGCAGCGGCCTTCGTCCGTTTGTCGTAGGCTTTGACCGTCTCGGCCGTGAGAAACCCCGAATAGAAGTTGACCATCACGACGCCGCCGTTCTTCCCGACCGCCTTCAGCACATCGTCCGAAACATTGCGCGGGTGCGGAGCCAGCTTGTGAGCTCCGGTATGCGAGAAAATCACCGGGGCTTTGCTGATCGACAGCGTGTCCAGCGCGGTTTCTTCTGAGGCGTGCGACAGGTCGATGACCATGCCCAGCCGGTTCATCTCCGCCACGACTTGCTCACCAAATTTCGTGAGCCCCTTGTGCTTGGACTTGTCCAGCGCGGCGTCAGCCCATTCCGTGGAGTCGTCGTGAGTCAACGCCAGGCAGCGTGCTCCGGCCTTGAAGTACGTTTGCAGGACGACCAGCGAATTCTCAATCGCATTGCCCCCTTCGACGGCAATCAATGCGGAGACCTTGTCAGCCTTGTGAATGCGGTCGAGGTCCGCCGTCGAACCGGCCCACTCCATTGCGTCCGAATGGCGTTTCACGAGGCGAGTAATTTGATCAATTTGCTCCAGCGTCTCCCGAACGGCAGTCCCTTTTTTCACGCTATCGGAGGAAACGTAGGTCGCAAAGAACTCGGCACCGACGCCACCTTGACGCAATCGCGGGATGTCCGTGTGCAGTTTTGACTGTGGGGCATTCAAATCGACTGTGTCCACAGTCAGCTCAGGCCGCTTGCGAAGCTGCATCGCCAAGTTGTTGTGACCATCGAACACGAACGACTGCCGGTGCAGTTCGAGTGCTTCGTCCGTCATCCGAGTTGGTTCGGCGGCAGTCCCAATGACACCGCCTAACACGAGTCCGCTGAGCAATGCCAGCGGGCGAATTCGATTCCCCAACCCCTGAAAACCTTGAACCATTAGATCGCCCCTGTTTCGTCGCGGAAGACCGCTCTTCGCGCCGTCGCTCACGCATCGGCTCCGAACAAAGACCAGACTTCACGAAGGGTATTCTCTCCCGGCTTTGTTAGCTTTCCGTGAAGACATCGTGAGGTCTTTGCGAAGGGCCACAGCGACGCTCGTTTGTCTCCTTGGCCGAAATGAATTTCATTCGCGAAGCGGCTGAGCGACTACGTAGCGCAGCGATGCCGCAATGTGGCACGGCTCTCCGCGTCGTGAAGTCACCCGTAGAAGATTTCCGCACCACACAACGACATCAGTCTTCATTCGTCTGGCCCCATTCGTCTGCCAATGCATTGGTCAGACGAATGGGAAGTGCGGCGAAGACGCAACAGTCACCCGAAGCGAGAGTGAGGGCGGGCGTTCCTGAAGACTCTGAATTCCACGTAGTCCGATGACTCCGCGACCGGAATTCTGCTGGCTCACCCCGTTGACTCCGAACTCTGACGCAGTCTGATGTTGAAGTTTTCCGATTACGCAGTCGATAACGATGATGACGGCGGAACTGCCGGTTCGACCCGGCGACAAGAGAAATGTCGCGACCGCTGCGTGGCTGACCACATTCAACGGAGGTTCGTGGTCCTTTTTCGTTTGAGGCCGCGATGGATCGGATAGCCTGGCGAGTCTGCCGGAAGAAGTTGGTCCACGCTCTCAGGCACGTGCTCGTGGGAGTGCTGGCCTACAGCGCCAGCTTGGCCTCGCTGAGTGCTCAAACCAGCGATTCCGAACCGAATCAGTCGGACCTTATTTTGTCTGCACCGCCCGCCACATTCGACGGGCACAGCGACCGTGCGTTTGCGAGTCTCACCCAGCGAGTGGCTGAGCTGGAACGCGAACTGAAACACCGCAACGACTCGACTGCGATGAGCGGCAAATCAGCCGAGCGGTCGCCAGACAAGTCATTAGCGGCTTCCTCCAACGACAAGTGGACGGTGAAGTTCGGCGG
>JANNDA010000008.1:0-4656 GCA_031387195.1 Planctomyces sp.
TCTCAGTAGCATTACCGCTCAGACGGAAAGAGCCGAAGTCGCGAACTGCGAATCCGCGCTCATCGAAGCGACCACCGCGTGGGATCGCTCGGCGATTGTGGCCGTTGTGGAGCGCTGCGGGATTCGGGTCGCTGGTGTTGATCAGCATCGTGATTTGGGGCACCGCCGCGATTGAGCCGCAACAAGTTGCCGCCGCGAAGCCAGATACGTATCAGCAGCAGATCGCTCCGTTCGTCAAAAAATACTGTGTCGAGTGTCATGGGCCGGAGAGCGCTGAAGGCGGGATCGCGTTGCACTCGTTTGACAGCGAGGCGTCTGTTTTGAAGGGCCGCAAGCACTGGGAAAAAGTGCTCCCGATGTTGCAGATCGAAGCGATGCCGCCGGTCGAAGATGGCCGGGAGCGACCGACGCACGATGAGTTTCTCGCGATCACAGCGTGGCTCGACGACAAGCTCTTCAACATCGACTGCAAAATCAATCGCGACCCTGGCCGAGTCACCGTCCGACGTCTGAACCGCGTCGAGTACAACAACACGATCCGCGATCTGCTCGGCATCGACTTCAGCCCGGCCGATGATTTTCCGTCAGATGATGTCGGCTACGGCTTTGACAACATCGGCGATGTATTGTCGGTCTCGCCGCTGTTGATGGAGAAGTACCTCGATGCGGCGGAACGAATCAGCGAGAAAACGATCAGTTCGGCCGATCCGTCCAAAACGAAGAAGACGCGCATCGCCGGCAAGAAACTCAAGCCGAAGGGTGGAGCGAACGATCAAGGCGACGGTTGGGCGATCGTTTCTGACGGGCAGGTCACGGCGGAACACAGCTTCCCGCGATCCGGCGAGTACCTTCTCAGAGCCGAAGCGATGGCCGATCAAGCGGGTTCGGAACTCGCCAAGATGACGTTCAAGCTCGATGACAAACCGGTCCACACATTCGAGGTCAAAGGACAGCATGTCACCGAGGAGCACGAATTTCGTCTGAAGGTTGAGCGTGGAACGCATCAGTTCACGGCGGCTTTTCCCAACGACTTCTACGATCCGAAAGCCAAGCGGGGAAGCAACGACCGCAACTTGTATGTCAATTGGTTGGAAGTCGTCGGCCCGCTGGATGTGATGCCGGAGGACTTGTCGGATTCGCATCGCAAGTTGATCGTCGCCACGCCGAATGCAATTCGTCCGCTCGTCGATGCCGCCCGCGAAAATCTGCGACCACTCATGCGGCGAGCGTTTCGGCGACCGGTTACTGACGACGAGGTCAATCGCTTTGTGCCGCTCGTCGAGATGGCGATCTCGCAAGGCGAGACGTTCGAGCGCGGGATGCAGTTCGCGTTGCAAGGAGTGTTGTGCTCGCCGAACTTTCTCTTCCGCATTGAACAGGACTCGCATCCGAACGATCCGAAAGCGAAGCACGAAGTCAGCCAGTTTGAACTCGCGACTCGCATGTCGTACTTCTTGTGGAGTTCGATGCCCGACGACGAACTGCTGCTGCTCGCCGAACGCGAGGAGCTTCGCAAGCCCGACGTCATCCAACAGCAAGTCAAACGAATGCTGAAGGACCGCCGCTCGGAAGCGCTCGTCGAGAACTTTGCCATTCAGTGGCTCAATCTGCGCAGCCTGAATGAACTCATGCCCGATTCAACTAAGTTTCCGGACTACACAATTCAGCTTCGCGACGACATGCGCTGCGAGACGGAAAAGTTCTTCGACCACATCTTGCGTGAAGACCTCAGCACACTGGAATTGCTCGACGCCAAATTCACGTTCGTCAATGAGCGGCTCGCGAAGCATTACGGACTCGATGGCGTAAAGGGTGACGAGTTCCAAAAGGTCTCGCTCGAAAAAGCACGCGGCCGAGCCGGGCTGCTCACGCAAGCCAGCATCCTGACCGTCACCTCAAATCCAGGACGTACCTCGCCCGTGAAACGGGGTAAGTGGATCATGGAAAACATCCTCGGCACCGCCCCGCCGCCGCCACCGCCGAATGTTCCTAGCTTGGAAGAAACACAAGCCGCGAAGCCAGAAGCCTCGCTCCGAGATCAATTGAAGTTGCACCGTGAGAACGCGATGTGCAACTCGTGTCACCGGCAAATGGACGACCTCGGCTTCGGCTTCGAGAACTTCGACGCCATCGGCCGCTGGCGCGACCGCGACGGTCAACACGATGTCGATGCTTCCGGCGTCTTACCCAGCGGCGACAAATTCAACGGCTCAACCGAGCTGATCGCGATCCTCAAAGGCCGCAGCAAGCAGTTCAGCCGTTGCCTTACCGAAAAGCTGATGACCTATGCGATCGGCCGAGGACTGGAATACTACGACCGCTGTGCCGTCGATAAAGTCATGAGCAGCCACGCCGACGGCGGCTATCGGTTCTCGACGCTGATCTCACAAATCGTGCTCAGCGAACCGTTCCAAATGCGACGTGGAGATGGACCTATGGAGTAACCTGAAGCGTGACACAAATGGATCTTGATACTCTGAAGCTGAAAGTCGCTGCTGGAGAATATGAAGTCACAAATCACGTCATTGAGCGGTCAACGATTCGAGGAATAAGCCGCCAAGAGATATTGGATGCCATTCAGAACGGTGAATTGCTCGAGGATTATCCCGATGACAAGTACTGGCCGAGTTGTTTGCTTCTGGGTCGATCCTCGCGCGGAGTGATATTGCACATTGTTTGTAGTTACCCGATTCGGCCCTTGGTCAAAATCATCACGGCCTATGAACCTGATCCTCAAGAATGGATCGACGGCCGGACGCGGAGAACTAATCATGCCTAACGAACGTCCGGAAACTTTTGTGAATCGCATTATCACTTATACGATGAGTTTCAATGGGCGAGTTGTTGTCATTGAAAATGTTCCCTGCCGTGAGTGCGTCGAAACCGGAGAGCAACTCTTTTCACCAGACACCTTTGACCGAATTCAACAAATCGTGTGGAGTAAACAGACTCCAGTGCGGGTTGTTGAAACCGAGGTGTTTGATTTTGCGACTCGAAACAATGCGGCTGACCAAGAGTCGCAAAACAAAATCCGATTGGGAGCTTGAATCATGTCTCACGCGATCAACCACATCACCGCCGCAGACCGAGCGACCTTGCGAACGTTTGCGAAATCGGGACTTCTGTCGCGCCGGACGATTCTGAAAGGACTCGGAGCGGCGGTGGCGTTGCCGGTGCTCGATTCGATGTTGGCTACCCATGCGTTGGGTGTCGCCGCTGAAAAGGCTGCCGTTGCGGGAACGGCGATTCCCACACGGTTGGCGTTTGTGTTTCAGCCCAACGGGGTCATTCAGTCGGCGTGGTTTCCGAAGACTGCGGGCGAAGCCTATGAACTCAGCGAGTCGCTCGAAGCACTCGCTCCCCACAAGAGCGACGTGCTCGTGATCAGTGGACTAGCTCAGGACAACGGTCGAGCCAAGGGTGACGGCCCTGGCGATCACGCGCGAGCGGCAGGAAGTTTTCTCACCGGTGCTCATCCCGTGAAGACGGCAGGAGCGAACATCAAGGTCGGCATGTCGGCCGATCAGCATGTGGCCGCGAAGATCGGAAATCTGACGCGATTGCCGTCACTCGAACTTGGGATCGAGCCGGGACGTTCGTCGGGGAATTGTGATTCAGGATATAGCTGCGCGTATTCCAGCAGTGTCTCTTGGAAGACTGAATCAACGCCGATGGCCAAAGAGATCAACCCGCGACAGGCTTTTGAAAGGCTGTTCGGCGGCGAAGAGAACAATCCCGAAGCCCGCGCCAAACGCGCGGCGAATCGCAAGAGCATTCTTGACGTCGTGGCGGGCGATGCGGCCAAGCTGAAAGAAAAGCTCGGTCAGACAGACCGGCACAAGATCGACGAATACTTCACTGCAGTCCGTGAAATCGAAGCTCGTATCGAGCATGCCGAAACGAAAGCGAAGAACACTCGACCCGATTACGAGATCCCGAAAGGGATTCCCAAGGACGGCCGCGAGCATCTGCGTTTGATGTACGATCTTCTGATGCTCGCCTTCCGCACGGACAGCACGCGCGTGGCAACGTTCATGGTCGGCAACGCGGGAAGCAACAAGACCTATCCGATGATCGGCGTCAACGAGGGACATCACGAGCTGTCTCACCACCGCAACGAAGCGGACAAAATGGACAAGCTCAAAAAGATCGACAAGTTCCAGGTCGAGCAGTTTGCGTACTTCATTCAGCAACTGAAGTCGGTCAAGGAAGGTGAAGGAACATTGCTCGATCATTGCGCGGTGATGTTTGGCAGCGGCCTGGGTGACGGCAACGCGCACTCACACCACAACCTCCCGGTCATCCTCGCCGGTCGAGCCGGCAACACTATTAAGCCCGGCCGCTACGTCGTCACCGAGAAGGAAATTCCGCTCAACAATTTGTTCCTCTCACTCTTCGACCGCATGGGTGCTCCGGCCGATTCGTTCGGCGACAGCAACGGACGAATGAGCGGACTTGAGGGCTAAGCGTTCCGGAGCGTTTAGGAGCGGGAGCGCAATAACTTCCCGGTGCATGGGGAAACTAGCACGACGCGCAAGCGAGTGGCCATTGCCGCAACCACTCGCTTGCGCGTCGTGATAACGTGACATCGGTAAGTTATTGCGCTCCCGGTCCTTAGCTCAGCAACAGTTCCAAATCATCGGCGGTGAGATTGCG
>JANNDA010000030.1:0-6188 GCA_031387195.1 Planctomyces sp.
GAGCGGTCGCGTTTCGCGGGAAAGTCACATCAAGCCATTTTTCCGACAGTTGTTCGTCGGTGCGCGGCCATGAAAGCGACATCGTCGCAACCTCTCGATATGTGAACCGGTTACGATCCTCAAGCAACTCATACAGTCGAAGTAGTCGGATGGTTTTGGATGAGACTCGCCGTAGTTTCTATCGTTGATTTGAAGCGTGATTTCATCGAGCGATGCCCAGGTCCAATTCGTTGGGATTTCGTAGGAAGGCTTTTCCGTGAGGCCATCAACGGCGTCTTTCTTCTTTCGTTGGATTCCCGCGATTGGATGTCGCTCTTTGTATTCTCTCAATCGCTGCATGAGCACATCCGCCGGTTCGTCGTTGGGGTCTTGGGGGACGAGTTGGCCTTGGACGGCGAGTTGGAGGATGGCTTGGCGGAGTTGGGGGAGGGTGGTGGGGGTGTCGAAGAGGCGGTCGAAGTGGTCGCGGAGGCGGTGGGCGTGGGATAGGCTTCCAGCCTGTCGCGTGTCTGCGGACTGCTGCATCCCGCTACCGATGCTGTGGTTGTTGTCCTTCGCTTCAATGACCGCCAATGGGATATTGGGTTTGTAGAGCAACAGGAAGTCGGCGAACTTGCGCTCGCCCCGCTTCACCGTCTTGCCTCGGACCATCACCCGGCCAGCGGTGAAGTAATACTGCTCCCGAATCTGGTGCATCAAATCCCAACCAACTGCCTCTAACGCGGGGTTGATGAACTTGGTGCAGATATCCCGCTCGGTGAGCGACTTTTTGTTGAGGCTCATGCAATGGGCTTTGATCGGCTTGTTGGAGATCAGTCCGGAATGGCGTGAACCCACGCTACCTTGGCGGATGGTGCGCAACCCTACAGAGCGGCCATCATGCCCGTTGCGGCAATAAACCGCAAACGGATCACGGTGGCCCGCTCATTCAGCCGCGTCAGACTGCAACCAGTGAGCCACGAACCAACCGATTGCATTCTCAGCAGAGTTCAGCATCGCCATGCCGCCGCGTTTCGATAGGCGTTGGGGAGGTAACAATCCAACGCGCTTCACACGGTTCCTTGCCACGCGGTCACTGCAATTTCTACCGTCTTACGTTATTCCCAATGTGACCTCCCCGGAACGCCGGTTGAGCCTCCCGCTTAATTCTGGCCTGAATGCGGTTCGGTGCGAACTTGCACTTGGAGCGCGCCGAGCATTTTCGTGATCTGCTCTTCCTTGCGATTGATGTTGAGCACGTTGTCCAACACAAACGCTCGCGGTTCGTTCGTGGGATGCAGAATCAGGCGGCCCGATCGCAGCAACATGTACTCGAAGACGTCGTTGATCTCTTTGCTAATTCGCAGATTCGGAGCGGAGAAACGTTCGAGGTCGCTGAGGAAACCGTGGTGGTGCATCAGCTCGTTCGGTCGCACCTCCCAGTAATCGAACCGAGCCATCATCCACACGACGAGGTACAGCACGCTCATGAGAGCCGCGAACAAGAAGTAAAAGGAGGCGTTGGCCCACGGCCTGAGCCGTTTGAAGAACTCAGGAAGATACTGGGCCAAGTCTGGATGAAATGTGAACAGCAACGTCAGCCCCATGCCAACAGCGGCAAACCCAAAGAAAAGGGTCAGAGATGTCGTGCGAGGAAAGTCGAACGAGATCACCACCAAATTGACGGCGGTCAGCATGAGAAACAACAGCGAGACCACTTCTGCACTACGGTGTTCTGGCCCCGGTACATCTCCCGCAAACAACATAAAGATGCCCGCGAAAATCGAAGCGATGAAGGTCGGATACAAGAACACGATCTTGGGATACGCGACTAAGTAAATCGAAGACGGGGCATCATCAGCGTCGCTGTTGGGGGGGCCGCTCGATGCAATGGGCGGGGGGGCAATTGCCGCTAGAACAATCGGAGGTGGTGAAGCAGGATTGCTGGGATTGTCTGTGCTCATAGTTGGTTCTTGTTGAAGCGAAACAGAAGGTCGGAAATGCTCAGTGGCCAGAAATTAGACCGCTGCAGACGAGTTCACATTCTTCGCCGCCAGCTCCGAAACCTTGAGCCACTTCACGGCGGGAGCAATCTATCGAGGCTCAAGAACCGACGCCAGCAGCGTGCTAGAGATGACTCATCAACACGACGCGCGAGCGAGTGGTCTTCGTGAAATAACGACTCCTCGAAAAACAACCACTCGCTGGCCGGCCTGTTGAAAAATGGAAGTAGGGTGGGACCAGCGGCGCTCGAAGCGAGCTTGTCCCACCCTACAGGAGATTTTCGACAAGCTCTGGCGCGTCGTGCTAGCCGCCGGAGCCGTTCACTGTCTTTGATCGGCGCAGCAACATCCAAAACTCATCGAGCCGCAACACCGACGCGAGTATTGCGTAGCTCACCAGAGATGCGATCAACGCGGCGATTAGGCTCAACAGTCGTTGCTGAGTTCGATCGATGCCGGGCAGATGATTCAACACCCACCAGCCAACGGCCATCATCACTCCCGATGCGACGATCGCTCGCAGAAAGGTACTCAACAGTGACCACCACGGCAGTTGGCCGATTCGTTTCTGGATCAAACTCAGACAGACCGCGAACTGCAAAACTCCGCAGATCGACGTACTCAACGCCAAGCCCTTAGCGCCGATCACGAAAATCAGACTGATGTTCAAACCCAAGTTGAGCAGCATGATCCAGAGCCCGACTCTCAACGGAGTCTGTCGGTCGCCGATCGCGTAATAGGCACGCTGCACAATCAACAAACCACAAAAGGCCCACACTCCCAAACTGTAAGCGGCCGTCATCTCGGTCGCTTGCTGAGCGTCGTGGGCCGTGAAATTTCCACGTTGAAAAATCGCGGCGACGATTTGATCGGACAGCAGCCACAACCCCGCGCTGGCCGGGACACCAATCACAATGACCAGCCTCAACCCCAAGGCGAAGTCATCTCGGAGGTGCTGCCAATCGCCGCGCTCAGCGTGCCGTGTTAGCAACGGAAAAATCACCGTCCCCAACGCCACACCCAGCAGCCCCAGCGGAAATTGATACAGCCGCTGTCCTTCATTGAGTGCCGACGCCGTCCCAGATTCCAACGGACGCCAATCTGTCTTCGGTGACTTCTCCCGCGTCCTGTTCCCTGACTCTTGTTCCAAAACGGTCAGGCGGGCCGCCTGATCTACTCCTGACTCCCGCACTTCAGCCTTCGGCTGCGAGAAGACCAACGCAATCATCGAGTCGCAAAACGTATTGATCTGAGTCACTGACAGGGCCAGGACCACTGGCAACATGATTTTGACCAATTCACGAACTCGTCCTTTGGCTTCGATCCAATGACGATCAATGCGAAAGCCGCAGTGGCGAAGTGGCGGCCACATGGCGGCCAGTTGAATGAAGCCGGTCAAGACAATGAATCCCGCCAACCAAAACGATTGGCATTCGTCATTGAAATCTTGTCGTTGAATCCACCAGATGGCGGTCAGCGAGAGGATGTTGAACAGCACAGGCAACAACGCCGCCCACACGAATTGCCCGACCGCATTCAAAACGGCTCCCGTCTGCGCCGTCAAACAAATCAGCGGCAGATACGGAAGCATGACCGCCGTCAGCATCAACCAAAGTCGCAGTTCATCGTTCAACGGTGCCAGCCAGATCACGAGGGCCAACACCACTTCTGCGATTCCGACCAACATCATCAGATAGATCGCCAACCAAACAAAGACTGCCCCGGCCAGTCGCATCGCCGCATCGCGGCCACGCTGCTCTTGTTCGCGAATGAATAACGGCGTGAATGCCGCGCTGAGCGCCCCTTCGCCAAACAGTGCCCGCGCTAGATTCGGAACACGGAACGCGGTGACGAACGCATCCAGAACGGGACCGTTGCCCCACATCGCGGTGGTCGCGATTTCGCGGAATAGGCCCAGGATACGGCTCAGCAATGTGCAGAAGCTGACGATTCGCAGTCCGGCAAAGAGTCCGCCCACTCGTGAGTGCGACGATGGGACAGAGCGATCGGAATTATCTTTCGGAGGCACGCTCATCCCGAACAGCTCCGCTCAATCAAGGAGCGGGCCGGGGCGAGTGCCATTGATGTCGAATGACAGCAACAGATGAAAGACTCGCTCCAAAGGCCAACCGCGTCCGTGCGCACTGCAGTAAATTTCCAGATTTTCTTGGCCGTTACAAAACAGCCTCACGATCTCCGATTCCACCTCATCTCGCGGATCGCCAACCGTGCCGAAGTTGTCGCTCGAAAACTCGATGAATCGCTGGCGTCCGGTCAAGTGGAGCCACTGACACCAGCGATAAAACCGCGTGAAGTGTCGTTGGGCCCAATCGTGAATTGCCACCTGCCCCAAATCTCGACCCTGCTTTTCGCTTTCAATCCACTTATGGCGATAAGCCTCTTGCCATGCGTGGTCGTAAACACTGCCCGAACAATGTGCTTTGTCGCGACTCATACACCGCACCCTCAAAAGAGGAGATGTGACAAATCGAGCCGGTCATCAAGCCGCCTGCGAGGAGCACATCGCAATCGTTCAAACCCAAGCCATAAGGAGGTCGCGTTATATCGACCGGACCAGCGAGCCTCAAGCAGCGAAAATGCCGAAGGCGGGGCTGCAATTGGTCATTGGTTATCGGTCGTTGATCATTGGTCATTTCAAATGATCAATGACCAACGACCACTAACCAATGATCAATCTCCCCTTTGGCGGTGCCGCACCCGCACGCTACCGCGTCCGCTGCAGAATATCCGGCCGCAGAATCGTGGCTCCTTTGACATCGACCTTGGACATCGGCCATTGCTCCATCGGCGTGAGCATTTCCAGACCGTGGGGGCCAATCAGCATGGTGTCGCCAACCATCGCGGAGCCAACGGATGGGTGCCAAAACATCGCGGTGCCGACCTGCAATGTGTAGTTGCTACTTGGTGTCACACGGGCTTCGCACGCTTCATAGCCGAGCACTTCCGCTTGGTCCGCGAACTCCCACTCCTCGGTCTTGCCAAACTTTTCGTAGATGCGTGCGACCCGCTTCCACGTTTCGGCCAAGGTCCATCCCGCTTGGGAAAAGTGCATTCCCGTCGCTTGTGTCATCAGCGCCAACTTAAAGCTCAAGCGTAACTCGTCCGGCGTTTCACCGAAGCAGATCGTTCGAGTCGCTGCCGCACACAAGCCGTCTCTGCGCCCCACGGCGGTCAGCGAACAATATCGCTCGACAGGATCAGTCCCCGGCGTCCAATGTCGAAACCGCTGCGAGATTCCATCGCCACAAATCTGCAACCGTTCGGGAATGACCTTGTGACGCAACAGTCGATGAGCCAATTGGCCGGCAATCTCTGCTTCCGTTTCGCCATGCTCAAACTGACGAGCGGTCGCTTCGACCGCATGAGCCACATGCAAACCCAGTTCACGCAACCGCTCGCATTCAAGGGCATTCAACGGCTGACGCAGACTGATCAAGTCGGCTGCCACGTTCTTTGTCCGACCGAATCCGCTGTCGCTGGCGACACTTCTGCCACGACACAAATCTTTCACGAGAACAGTGGGAGATTCGTGCCAGGGCCGCTCTTTCAATTGAAACCCGAGTCCTGCCAGCGTCCCTTCAAAGAATTGTGCGGAATCGACGTTATTCGTCAGCAGGACACGTGCGTCGGGCATCAAGAAGAGGGAAGCGACTGATTCCGAAGAACCGTTTCGAGTGAAATCCGTGCCGCTGGTGAACCAGGCGAGGTTGCTCGGCCTTTGCAGTAACAACGCCGAGTAGCGGTTCGCTTTGAGAAACTTGGCGACCTGCTCATGCTTTTGGTCGATATCGGTCGCTCGTTCTGGAGAGAAGACAGGCAACTCCCCGGACGATTGAAACTGCGGCGGCTCGACCAAAATTGTCATGAGGGTTCCCGCGCGATTGGCTTCGGGGCGATGGGACGCAGCGGCAGAAGATACCAGCGGCTTCTGACGACCGATAGAATTTTCGCCGTAGTTAATGGGTTCTCCTCACAGGCTCTTCCGATTTTGCCGGAAGCCGTAGCACGGGTGGCTCGCCTGTGCATCACCGAGACACAAGCCGGCGAGCCGCCTGCTCTACATCGTTATCGCCGAAGGCGATGTTTTTCTGCGAAGATATTTCCGTCGGTGCTCACATTAGTAACCCGAAGCGTTAGCAAGGGCGGGCGCTCCACAAAACGATGACTTCAGAGTCTTCTGGAGCG
>JANNDA010000068.1:0-3963 GCA_031387195.1 Planctomyces sp.
CTGTTGGCAACATCGTCACTCTTGCCCGTGCGAACGAAGACCTCGAACGAATTGGTGTAACGGATTTTCGCACGGGACCGCTCGGTCCGCTCGATTTCATCAAGGAACTCTCGGCCAGTGACGTTGAGTTTTGGAACTCAGAAAAAATCACCGAAGCCAATGGCGATGTCACGACGGTCTATTACTCGAAAGCGACCAAGGGCAGCGACCTCCTCCTTCCCGGCAATCATCCGACGTTCAAAGGCATCCGTAGCGACAAGCTGACGGACAAGCTGAACTTTCTGTCGCTGATGCTGGCGTTGTTTGGGGGGACGGCGTCGTTGCCGCACATTCTCATCCGGTACTACACGGTCAAGGACCAGGCGAGTGCTCGGAAGAGCACGATCGTGGGGATCGCCAGCATCGGGTTCTTTTACGTGCTGACGCTGTACATCGGCCTGGGAGCCATGACCAGCGGAGCCTTGGACGTGACCAACAGCAACATGGCCGCTCCGCTGTTGGCCAAGAGCTTCGGCGAGTGGCTGTTCGCGATCATCTCGGCCATCGCCTTCACCACCGTGCTGGGAACCGTCAGCGGCCTGATCATCGCCGCCAGCGGGGCCGTCGCCCACGACATCTGCGGCACGCTCCTGAAAATGGAAATGAACGACTACGAAAAGATTCGCATCGCCAAAATCGCGTCCGTGGTGGTCGGCCTGATCGCCATCGTGCTGGGCATCCTGTTCGAGAAAATGAACGTGAGCTATCTCGTCGGCTGGGCGTTCTCCGTCGCCGCGTCCGCCAACCTGCCGTCGCTGATCATGCTCATCTTCTGGAAGGGGACGACCAAGCAAGGCATCACGGCGGCGATCACGGTGGGACTGGTCTCGTCACTGTCGTGGATTCTGTTGAGTGCCGACACGTTCAAAGACGTGTATGGCATCGACCCCGCGAAGGCGCTCGTCCCGTTTAGCCAACCGGGCATCGTGACGATCCCACTCGGCTTCGCCGTGCTGATCGGCGTGTCGCTGCTGACGCGGAGGCGCGTGGTGGCCGCATAACTTTGGAGTGCGGTGTGTCAGCACCGCTTTCCTTTGCGGCGAAGCCGCTTTGCGTACGACAACGGATTGTTGATTTGAGATCTGAAATTTGAGATCTGAAATCCAAAGAAAGCAGCGTCGCCGCAAACCAAAGCGGTGCTGACACACCGCACTCCAAGGCTACGGACTTTCGCCGTCCTCCGGCGGTCCCCACAGCTCGCGGAATTTCTCGCGGACGTAGGGATTGAGTTGATCGGCAAACTCGATCGGCAAGCTCAGTGTTTTGATGACCTCTTGCACGTCGGCGAGGTCTTTCAAGCGATGCGTGTTCGTCATTCCTGACGCGAGCTTCAATTCGATGAGCGTTGTCAGCGGGATGTATTTACGGCCTTCCAGTTCGACAGCGACGTCTGCTGGATCGGGAAACGACACTGGCTTCGGCTTGCCATCACCAGGAAAGCCGCCGGTAATCAGGAACTCGATTTTGACACCCAGTTCCGTGTCTCGCAGATTCTTGCTGCCTGAGAACGGCGACAGATAGCCGCGCCCCTCCAGTTTTTCATGGATGATTGGAATGCTTTCCTTCGTCACGAGAATATCCACATCCTCGGTGAACCGTCGGAAGCCGTGTTGAAACAAGGCCATGCCGTCAACAATGGCATACGCGACGCCCAGTTCGTCCAGGCGCTTGGCGATCCGACGCATCGCTTGTTGCACGGCCCCTTTGTCTTCAAAGAACACACTGCCTTCGCTCAAGGCCCACCTCGAATTCTGGTTCAAGCGTTGTTCGTATGGGATGAGATCTCGGAGTTCTTCCGCGACGCGAGGCGGAAGTGTTTCTAAAAGTGCTGGCGATGCGAGAGTCGTGCTCATGGTCGTTCCTGTGAAAATCAACGAAGGACATGTTACGTTGGCTTCGCTCTGACCGTCCACGACGTTTTCTGGAAACACGATGATCTCCAGGGTGACGCTGACGGCGGGAACTCTTGGGCTATCTGGTCTGCACCACCTCGATCGTGATGTGGGCCAGTTCCTCATGAGCTCGCAGTTGCTGGCGATAGTCCGCGGCGGTGCGTGGCTCGCGAGTCTCGATCAGGGCGAGACAGGCGAAGCGTGATCGGCCGACGCGCCAGACATGCAGGTCGCTGACGCGCGATTGCCCATCCGCTTCCATCGTTTCGCGAATCTCGGCCACGAGCGGATGACCCATTTCGCGATCGAGCAGCACGATGCTCGATCACGCAGAACATCATCTACAACCACGTCAACGTGCAGGGCTTTGCGTCCGGCATCAATGCGCCACAGAAGGGGATCAACACGATCGTCGTCGGCAAGTTCAACAATTTGAAAAACATCAACATCGAGACGTCGAGCGACAAAACGCGAGTCGTCAACATCAACGACGCCAGCCCGGTCGATCCGGTGGTGTTCGTCAACAACCTCAAGCAAATGGTGAACGGCGTTCTGACCCCCGTGAAGCAGTTTGATATCTACATGAATGCCAATTTCCAGCCGCTCTTCAATGATCTCACGAAGCTGTTCAATCCGGACGTCGTGCAGATCGGACTGGTCTCGCACAACGGCCAGCAAGTCTATTTCTATGAGCAAGCCGCCGGATTTACGCCGTTCCCCAGCACCGCGCAACCCAACAAGAGCCTGTTCGGCCCGAAGGCTGCCGCCTACGTCCCGGCGGAATTGCTCAACAAGACAAACGCTGAACTCTTCCAGCAATACGGTTTGGCCATCGGTGGGGTCGTGGCTCCGGCAAACTCCGTCCCCGATCCGCTGATCAACGGCATCGTTGGCGCGAAGGCCGAGTATCAGACCGAAGTCTTTCTCTTCAGTCCCAGGTACTACAACTTTGTGACCAACGGCCCGTACAAGCTGACCTACGGCTACGCGGCCCTATATCGCCGAGTCCTCGCCGACAGCGCTGACGAACGGCTGGAACTTGCTGACCCGCACGGTGCTCGGCCAGCCGCGCACTCTCCTGGTTTTCGGCGACAACACGCCGCCGAGCCTGCAACTCGACGCCAAAATGCCGACGACCATCAACAAGGCCGATCTCGATAACGGCTCCGCATTCCTGATCAACGCGCAACTGTTGGACGACAGCATCGGCTCACAGAAATTCCAGCAGGCGATCAAGCTCAACGCCCCGAAGATCGTCTCGGCGCTGAAGACGAAAGCTGATGGCACGCAGTTCGTGACGCTGACCTTCACCATCCAGGATCTGGCCAACAATAAGACGATCATCAAGCTCGACCTCGACGTGACATTTACCGCGCCGCTGCTGAAAGACATCGGCCGCAAAAACGATCCGTTCTTCACGCCGTCGTCCACACTGCTGGGATTGATTGGCTAACACGCTCGCATGTAACCTGAAGCGTCAGCGAGGGCGAGCGTTTCGCCAGCCGCTGAATTCATCGCGTCTCGAAGCATCCTCCCTCGCTGACGCTTCGGGTTACATCTCAAAGGCCGTTTGCCCAAAGAGCTTCTTGCAGACGCTGCCCTCATTGATCGTCGCGCGTTCAGGGCGGCCTTTGTGCTTGTAGACCATCTCCATGTGGTCAACGCCCATCGACGCGAGCACCGTCGCGTGCAGATCGTGAACGTGCAGTCGATCTTCGACCGCGTGCAGGCCGATCTCGTCGGTGGTGCCGATCGTTTGACCGCCGCGGACTCCGCCGCCGGCGAACCACATCGTGAAGCCGTAGGGGTTGTGGTCGCGGCCGTCTCCTTGTTCGCTCATCGGAGTGCGGCCGAACTCGCCGCCCCAGATCACCAGCGTTTCGTCGAGCAGCCCGCGTTGCTTCAGATCGCGCAGCAGGCCGGCGATCGGTTGATCGGTCCCGCGGCACAGCTTCGAGTGATTCGCTTCGATCCCTTTGTGAGCGTCCCACTTGCTGCCGCTGCCGGAATACAACTGCACGAAGCGGACGCC
>JANNDA010000081.1:0-3325 GCA_031387195.1 Planctomyces sp.
TGGGTTGTTGGTGGAAATTGTCATGTGGTCCTCCAGACAAGGATGTCGAAGATGGCTCGGAACAATCCCAAGGTGTCGCCGGAAGTGGCGGTGGAGTTGGTGGATTTGTCTCGGCAGATGAGGCGGCTCCTGTATGGGGGACCACATGACAATTTCCACCAACAACCCATAACACACAACCAACCCGCGCGCGAACACTGTTCCGCACTCCCGTCCGACTGCGAACCTTCATAGCCGTAGCCACGTTCGCCAGAACGTGGGACGATTCGTGAAAATCCCACGTTCTGGAGAACGTGGCTACGCCTAAAAACAGCGATTGAAATCACCATGAGTCGAGTTTCCGCGTTCATGTCTTTCTGGCTCGTGATCGCCAACTCGTTTGTCGCTGCTGGCGACCCGGCTCTGCCTGGAAATCATCCGCTCACACCGGCTCAGGCGGGGGATGTGCTGATTTCGGAACTGCGATGCGCTGCGTGTCACAGTGGCGTCCCACGTGGCTCTCTGCCGGAAAAGACGGCTCCTGATTTGGCCGCAGCCGGGGCGCGAATCTCACCCGAATACCTCCGACGATTCATCGCATCGCCGTCGTCGGCTCATCCGGGAACAACGATGCCGGACGTGTTGGTGTCGAAACCGGAAGCGGAACGAGACCGGATCGCTGAAGCTCTGACACACTTTCTGATCGCTCAATCGAAGACCGTCTTTCAAGCGGAAGCAATCGAGCCGGTTGACCGTCAGCAAGGCAAAGCGCTGTTTCACTCGGTTGGTTGCGTTGCGTGTCATGGTCCGAAGGAAGCTCCGCCGCAGGCGAAGAAACGAAATGACGAGGATGACGACGAGGAAGACAAAGCCCTCGCCGCGAAAAAGGCCATCAAGCCAATGGCTGTTCCACTAGGGCATGTCGCCGCCAAGTACAGTGCGAAGTCTCTCAGCGAGTTCCTGTTTCAGCCGTTGCGTGTCAGAGCTTCCGGTCGAATGCCCGACATGAAGCTGACTCCCGCTGAGTCGCTCGCCATCGCTGGCTATCTGCTTGGGGAGCAGTCGCCACAGGCAAAGGCTCTCGTTCCACAGGGGTCGCTGGTGGCGCTCGGAAAGAAGTTCTTTCAGGAATTGAACTGCGCTGCGTGTCACTCACTCCCCGGCATAGCAGTGGCACCGCCGGTTGGTTCGTTGAGAAACGCGGATCTGTCTCGCGGCTGTTTGTCCAAGACGAGTGGTCGCAGCCCTCGGTTCCACCTCGAAGACGGGCAGGTCCAGGCGATCGTCGCATCGCTTCGGGAAGAGCCGACGGCCGACTCGGACAAACTTGTGGCGGCGAAAACGCTGACCGCTTTTCACTGCATCGCCTGCCACGTTCGTGATGATTTCGGTGGCGTGTACGACACACACGACCCGTTCTTTGCCGGCAGCGAACTGAAGCTGGGTGATGACGGTCGCATCCCGCCGCCGCTCACGCTGGTCGGGGCCAAGCTGCAACCGGCCTGGATGAAGAAGGTGCTCTTCGATGGTGAAAGCGTCCGCCATTACATGGCCACTCGGATGCCGCAATATGGCACGGCCAATCTCCAGCACTTGCCGGCCGTCTTCACTCGGCTCGATGTTTTGCTGAGCACGGAGATGAAGATTCCGAGTCCGGAGAGTCGCTCAGAAAGTGAGCGTGAACGAGAAAAACTGCTGCGCGCGGGGGGACGGGAATTGCTGGGCGACAAGGGGCTGAACTGCATCGCCTGTCACAACTTCAATGGGAAGGCCGCGCTGGTCAATCAAGGAATTGATCTGTTGACCTCTTATCAGCGACTTCAGCCAGGCTGGTTCAACAGCTATTTGCGAAACCCTGGCGCGTTTCGACCACGGACCATCATGCCGACGGCTTGGCCCAATGGTGTGGCCGCACACAAGACGATTTTGGATGGCAACACCGACAGGCAGATTGAAGCCATCTGGTACTACCTCTCGCTCGGCACATCCGCCGCTGATCCATCCGGCATCCGCGGTGTGAGCACGAAACTAACCGTCGATGATCAGGCCAAAACGTATCGCGGAAGGAGTCGAGTCGCCGGCTTTCGAGGCATCGCCGTCGGCTTGCCAGAGAAGCTGAGCTACGCTTTCAACGCGGAAACCGGAACGCTCTCAGCCATCTGGCAGGGTGACTTCATCGGCGTCAATTGGAGCGGCCAGGGTTCGGGAGATTTCAATCCGAGTAGCGAACCAATCACTCTGGCTCAGGATGTTTCGTTCGTGCAGCTTGCCGACGAAAAAACTCCGTGGCCGGTGATGACCAAAGAGGCTCGAACCAATCCCAATCCGCTCTATCCCAAGAATGTCGGGTATCAATTCCGTGGGTACTTCCTCGGCGAATCTTCGATTCCCACGTTCATGTACCGCAGCGGCACCATCGAGATCGAGGACCGGTCAGTGGCGACCGGAGCCGAAGAGCAACGGCAGCTCAAACGCGTTCTGCAAATTGAATCGCCCATGCCGCAAGCCGTTTGGTTTCGAGCGCTCACCGGCGACATCAGCCAGGAGTCCGAGCATGTCTTCCGAAGTGGCCGATTGCGGCTGACGATTCCCAAGGCCGAAACGAAACTGAGATCGCTGTCCGACGAACCCAAGCGATCCGAGTTGCTGCTGCGACTGCAAATTCTCCAAGGCAAATCATCTCTGGAGTTCCTCTATGAACCACTCAAGAAGGCGTAGGGTGGGACCAGCGGCGCTTCGCCGCGCCGGCCCACCATTAAACGCAGCGATTGCCAATGGTGGGCCGGCGCTCGAAGCGAGCTTGTCCCACCCTACAAAACTCCTCTGTCTGCTGATTCTGATCGCCATGCCTGCACTGGGTACACTGCGCGCCGAGGAGGTTGGCGAACGCTGGGGAACCGAGGAACGCGAACGTGAGTATTATCCGATCGTCAACATTCCCTTACCGAAGGACACGGTCATCGAATCCGGAGCCTTTGCGGTGCTGCCGGATCGCCGAGTCGCCGTGGGCACGCGGCATGGTGAGATCTATCTGATTGACGGAGTCGATGCAGCGAAACCAACTCCTTCGTTTCACCGGTTCGCAACGGGACTCGACGAGATCTTCGGGCTGACTTGGAAAGACAACGCGTTCCGCGTCACTCAGAGTTGCGAATTGACTCGCGTCAGTGACTCGAATGGCGACGGCGTGGCCGATCGCTTTGAGACCATCTCGGATGCCTGGGGCTATGCGAACTACCACGAATACGCGTTCGGTTCAAAACTCGATGCGGACGGAAACCAGTTCATCTCGCTCGGCCTGTCGGAGTCTTACTACTCACATGCGTTGAACCGTGGCTTCATCATG
>JANNDA010000114.1:0-6186 GCA_031387195.1 Planctomyces sp.
CTTCGTAGCCACGCTCGCCAAGAGCGTGGGTTGAACGCGAATTTACCCACGCTCATGGCGAGCGTGGCTACTCAGAAAGAAAAGCGGCGATGAATCGCCGCACTCCCAATGAGGTCATCATGTCACAGGCGATTTTGTGGGGCTGTTTGTTGAGGTTCATGCAATCGGCGTTGCAGGCGGCTCCTTTCATTTTCACCGGCTTGTGCATCACGGGCCTGTTGCATCGGCTGATGGGACAGCAGCACACGCGGCGGCTGTTCGGATCGAACACGGTGGCCTCGCTGTTTCAGTCGTGGCTGATTGGCATGTTGCTGCCGGGTTGTTCGCTGGGGGTGATTCCCATTGTGAAGCAGTTGCGGCGCAGCGGCATCGCGGTCGGGACGATTTTCGCGTTCGCGCTCTCGTCGCCGCTGTTCGATCCGCTGTCGATGCTGTATGGCCTGACGCTTTCCAAACCGATCACGATCGTCGCGTTTGCGTTCTGTTCGCTGGTGGTCGTCACGATCTCTGGCAGCATTTTTGACTGGCTGTTTCCCAACACCGAAGTTGCGGTCGAAGAGCCTCCCGCAACTCCGTATGGCATCAAGCGACTGCTGGCGGTGCTGGTCGTCATGGCGCGGGAAACCGTCAGTAGCACGGCGGGGCTGATTCTCTGCGGACTCTTGGGCGCGGGACTGCTCAGCATGGCACTGCCACCTTCCAGCCTCGGACGCTCGATGGGGCACGACAATCCGTATTCGCCGCTGCTGATGACGGCGATTGCCATTCCGGCCTATGCCACTCCCATGACGGCGATGGACCAACTCGGTTCGATGTTTCAGCATGGTAACTCGGTGGGAGCAGCCTTCATTCTGCTCATCTTCGGAGCCGGCATGAATCTCGGACTGCTGACCTGGATGGTTCTGAATTATGGCTGGAAGAAGTCTCTCGTCTGGATGGCCCTGATGCTGCTGATCGTGGTCGGCATCTCATACGGAATCGAACGTCCGCTGTACCCGACCGATATCGAACCGGCCGATCACACCCATGCCTTCGACATTTACTGCCAGCCGTTTCACGCCAACTCGCCACCGGCCGCAGGCTACCCCGCCGAAATCTGGCGGCGCATCAAGTTGGAGACGCAACTGCACGAGATGGTGGGCGCGGCGTTTCTGGCCGTGCTGACCACGCTGGGGCTGATCCTCAAATGTCTCGACCGCCGCTGGGTGATCGAGGCTTGGCTGCACCGCCAACCGGTCCTCTCGGCGAACGCGAAGCCGCTCAAATGGGACCTGGTCGTTCCCGGCCCCGTGCTGGCGCTGTGTGGCTTGCTCACGATCATCGCCGGGAGCATCGTCGGCTGCTTCACCTACTATCCCGATCCCGCCGAGACCTTGGAGGAATTGAATCTGGCGAAGGTCGAAGCGCTCTCGGCGGCCTTGAGCGGCAATGCCGAGCACGCCCTGCATTGGATTCCGATCTGCGAGAGTTGGAATCGCCGGCTGCAAGTCGGGGCCTATCTCCGCCACGGAAGGCTGAGCGACTACCACCGCATGAAGGCTCGCGTGTTCGCGGACAAGCTGGAATTTCTGGAACACGCCGTCGGAGAGGGCGACCGCGACGAAACGAAGGAGTATGTGATCGCCGCCTCCGCCGCCTACAGCCGGCTCCGTGCGGCGTATTCGGAAGACCTTTGAACGGAGCCGTCACGCTCCCGCGTGACGAGCCGAATGAGATTCAGACATGCCGAAAACATTAGACGTTGAACGTGCCGCCGATGAAGGCCACGATGTCGGAACTGCGAATGTTGACGACCTCGCGGCCCATCAAACCGCTGCTGGTGAAAATCAGGATGTCGTGATCGGCCGTGGGTGACTCGTACTTGTAGGCGTGCTCGAACAGGCTCAGGCCGGGCGAGATGCCGACGACCGTCGCTCCTTTGCGTTTGGCACCGCGAGCCGCCGCGAATGGCAATCCGGGACAGGCACCGGTGATGAGCACACAGTCTTGTTCGCCGACCGCTTCGCCCAGTTGTTCGGTCTTGAGCAAGTAATCGTCAGGGATGTCGCGGCCCGCGCCGCCCATGACTCCGACCGTCAGCGCCGTGCCGACTCGGTGTGACAACTCTTGTGCGGACGCGCTTGGCGCTGGAGATGCTGCTGACGTCATGATCTAAAGTCCGCGATGACGTTCAAAATGCTCGACGAGGCGTGCGACCTCATCAACGTCCTTCGCTCCGATGACCGTGATGTGCCGCCGGTCGTGTTGCCATGTCGCGGCCAGCGAACTGTCAACTTGCACGAGGCGAGTCGGCTTGCCGGAAAAAACCTTTGAGGACGTGGGGCGGTCGCCGAACCACATGGGTTGGTCGTCGTCGTGCTCAAACACGCAGAGCATTCCGCCTTTCTTCCGGTGGTAGCACGCTTGCAAGCAGCGACAGCAGGGCATCTTCAGCAAGTAGGCTTGAGCCGGTTCGTATTCCGCAGGGAGACCGTCCGCGACAACGGGGCGATATTTCAGCTCGCGAATGGCGTCGGCGATTTCGATGGGCTGGCCAGAATAGTGCTCGACCAACTCTTGCTGAGCTTCGTCGGGAGCTTGCTCGAACGTGTCGAGAAAGTGGCCGAAGTTCTCGGTGAGATGATTGTGCTCGTGAGCGTGCCATTGTGTGAACGCGATCCACGACAATCCCACCAGCAACAACGCGGCAACTGCAAACAGCGTCTTGCGGGGCGCGCGTGGAGCCGGCCTCGCTGTCGGGGTGACGGGCGATTGGCTCGCATTCAGTTGAGCGGCAATGCGCGGCCAGACGTGACGCGGCGGCGAGGGCTGATCGAGTTTCGTCGTCAAGGCGGAGAGCTTGTGCAGAGTTTCCAACTCGGCAGCGCAGTCGGCGCAGACCGCGACATGGTCCGCGATGGCGGCGGCTTTCTCGGACGGTAGCTCGCCGTCGTAATAAGCGGAGAGCAGTTCGACGACTTCTCGACACTGCATGGTTATGGCTCCCAGCCCAATTCGATCAGGTATTGCTTGAGCAAGTGCCGGGCACGGCTCAGCCGCGAGGCCACCGTCCCTTCCGGAATCTGGAGGGCGGTGGCGATCTCCGCATACGACTGCTTCTCGATTTCACGCAGCAGGAACAGCGACCGCAACTCAGGATCGAGCCGCGCCAGCGCGTGCTCCATCAGTTCTTTGTGGTCAAAGTCGCGTTCTTGGTCCGGCCGGCGGTCCATGAAGTCACTTTCGAGAGAAACCCATCGCCGACACCGCTGCTTCCGCAGATGCTGCAACGACTCGTTGACCGACACGCGGTAGAGCCACGTCTCGAACCGCGATTGACCGCTGAATTGGCTCAGCGACCGAAAGACTTGAAGAAACACTTGCTGCAAAAGGTCGTCGGCGTCATCCATTCCCACCATTCGCACGAGCAGTCGATATACCCGCTGGTGGCAACATTCGTAAAGCCGCTGCTGAGCCTCGCGATTGCCGCGACGGCTCGCGGCCACGAGGTCATCAATTGGCTCAACGTCGAGCGTCTCTTCCGGCCATTCGACTTCGATCACGGGTTTAGATGCGGTGAGCATGGTTCTGCTTCTCACTGACGGGGAATTTTTCCCAACCGCTGCTCCCGAGCATGGAGTGATTCCGCGGAAGGCAAACGCGATGCCGCGTGCTCCTTCACCGCCCAGAGCGGAGTGAGGTGGCTTCGCTGGCACCAGAAACGAAAAAAGCCGACGTGGCGGAACCCCGGAAGGATTCCACCACGTCGGCCTACTCTGTAACGGACCCCCCGGCACGGCCGAGTTATCCTTTATTTAGTCGTCCGAAAACTTTGCACTCACGATTTCATGGAGCCATTTCATATCCACCACGGCTCCACAACCGCGGCGCTTGTATCAAGCGAACTTCGCGGAGTCGAGCACCTGACGCCGCGCGAGGCGCGCGAATTTGTCGCATCAGCGCGCGGTCGCGCGCGAACTCGCACGATCAAGCGACATTGGAAAGTTTTGCAATTCGCGTGAAGGAATTCCCGATGCGCGACATCCAATCCCGCGAGACATCTTGATCGACAACCGCGTGCGGCATGGGGCCAACCGCGAGTCGCGGTCGTCTTTTCAATGGAAAAAGGAGCCATCATGAATCTGTCCCGCGCAACTCTTTGGATCAGCACTCTCGCCGTGATGCTGACTGGTCTCGTCCTCAGTTCCACGTCGGCGTTCGCTCAGAACGAAGCCGGAGCAAAGATTCGCGGCGATGCCTGGAACGGTGGTCGCGTTCAGACCTATCAGCAGCACGCTCAAGATCGCTCGCAAATGCTCTATCAATACGCGCAGCCGCAAGCGCCGGTCACGAAGCAGGAAGCCAAAGAACTGGTCACTGGCATCAAGAAGGATCTCACCGAGGCGGACAAGGCGCTGGCGAAGCTCAAGGCCGATCACGCCAAGGAACCGGAAGTCGTCAAGCAGATCGCGTTGATTGAAAAGCATCACGCCAAAGCTCACGAAGTCTGCGGCATGGCGGAAGAGCACTGCTTGAAGGAGCACGGCGATCACGTCGCCATCGCGGACTGCTGCACCGACATGTGGACCGAAATTGACGCTGCCCAAGTTGAGACAAAGAAGCTGCTGAAGATGCTCAAGATCGACAAGCTGCCGGTTCCCAAGAAAGCCACCGACAAGAAGGCTGCTCCCGACAAAAAGGCTGACACCGAAAAGAAGACCGAGAAGAAGTCGGACAAGTAACTCTGTCCGCGCCGTTGAGGGCATCGATCGTCAAGTCACTGCTTATCTGAAGCGCCGAGTGCTGGTGTTTGGCCAGCGCCAGGTTTCCTTCAGCGAAATCAACACACAGGAACAAAAACGCGAGGCCATTTGACTTCCGCCAGCACGTTGGCAGTTTACTCCTTCGGGAGACCGTGGTTCGGACCATCAACAGATGGCCAACTTCACGACAAACACTGACACAACAGTCTGACAAGGTGATCCCTCGATTCGATGCTTCTGTAGGTGTGTGAGAGTGCCGGTCAACTCGAACGCCGTTGAGTTGACGATCCAACGGCAGACGGGAATGGACCCAACGAATCACTGGCTCGAAAGGGCCGGTGGAGCACGGAGGCATGTTGCTTTCGTGGAGGGTCAGAGAATGTTTGCAATGAAAGACGATGATCATGAATTACCGAATGTCCTCACTGAGTGCGCTGGCTTTGGCTCTGTCCCTCTTCGTCGTGGGCGCGCCCGCGATCTCCGCCGAGAAAGCGAAAGACAACCCGCACGCCGCCATGATGCTGAAGTGCGCAGCAACCTGCGCTGACTGCCAAGTGACGTGCGACTCGTGCTTCCATCACTGCGCGTCGCTCGTCGGCGAAGGGAAAAAGGAACATGCCAAGTGCATGCACCTCTGCGTGGACTGCGCGGATTGCTGCAAGATGTGCGCGACGTTGTGCGCCCGCCAAAGCGACCTCACCGCCCATGCCGCGGAATGTTGCGCGAAATGTTGTGACGATTGTGCTGTCGCCTGCGAGAAACTTCCCGACGACAAAGAAATGGCCGCTTGCGCCAAGGCTTGCCGCACCTGCGCCAAGCAATGCCACGAGATGGTGAAGATGCTGAAGTAAGGTTGAGACGCTCGGCCTGACGCAGACACTCGTCGTCGGGCTGAGCGGTCTGTTTTCGGAACTCGATTCGCGATTGCTCAACCCGCCGAAGCCGGTCACCGCCGATAAGGCCAAGAAGTCATCCGCTCTCGATTTCTCTGATGCGAATGGGCAGCCGTGTGCGGTTGGCAGGATGGTTAGCACCTCCGACGCTGGATGAATTCACGGCTGCCTTTTGTGCCTCCGCTCGTGAAACCCGAATGTTGTCTTCGCCGAGTTCGCATCTCCCGAAGCCTCGCACGATCGAGCAAGTCACCGAGTTTCATTTCCAGAACCAGATCACTGCCGCACCGGTCACGAACAACACCGAGCTGTACGCGAAGGCGGCTTCCGGGCCGATGGCCGACCAGAGCACTCCGACGATCAGGCTGCTGAGGAAATCGCCGACGCCGTTGACCGTCGCGAGCACGCCGAAGCCCATGCCGTGGTGTTCCTGCGTCACGAGTTCCGCCGTCAACGAATCTTCGAGCGCCTCTTCGATGGCGACGTAGATGCCGCCGATCACGAACACGACGGCCAGCGTCGGCAGGTTCAGCGGCACGAACACGAGCACC
>JANNDA010000131.1:0-3523 GCA_031387195.1 Planctomyces sp.
AGCGTCCGCCCTCGCTGGCGCTTCGGGTGAGTGTTTCGGCGAGACGCTCCGGCCAACAAACCGCGATCGCCGCAACCAGGCACAAGGCAACATCGATCGTATTGATCGTCTCGGACCAACGATGCAGTTCCATGAATCGAGCATCCCGCACACCATCAGGCCGCGTCACGATCTCGTGCAGCGGCGAATAAACAAAGAGGTAATCCGTCACCATCAGAGCCAGTGCCAGCACCAGTGTCGTGACAATGACCATGCAGCGCCGGCGATGCTGACGACCGCTCAGTCCAATCGCGCTGCCGATCAACCCGACTCCCACCAGCACGAATCCAAACAGGTAGTAATTGGGAAATCGTATTGCTGCGAGTACGTTCTTCATGCCCGAGTCAAACTCGGTCGATCTTTGCTCGCTGATCGACGTCACCACAAATAACGCCGCCGCACCGATCCAGGCGGACAACGACAGCCGAGCGAGAGTTAATGAGAGTTTTTGCATCGCCGCGAGTCTAAGGAGGCCGGGGGCAGGAGTCAGGGGCCGGAGGTGGTGAGACGAGTCGATTATTGGTTGTGAAGATCGAAAAGCCGAAGGCATCGCCGCGCCGATTCGTGGTGAATTGCGTGATCGCTTCCATCGCGGCGTCGAACCGCGTGAATTGTTTGCCGTCGGATTTCGTCCGATCGTCGAACGGCTCGTTCACGCTGCCCGATGTGTCCAACGCAATTTGAATGTTCGGGCTCTCCGCCATTCGTGTTGAAAGCGTGGCATGGGCGTCCTCGCCCATGCTGCTGGTTGTGGTCAAAAAGTCGGGCGAGACGCCCGAACCACAGAAATGGCGGAGAGCCAATGTTCGTTAATGGCGTGGGCGCGCACGCCGATGGCGTTGCGGTTAAACATCTCATTGGCGAGCGGGGGATTATGAAGCACGCTATGACCAGTCGCGCCAATTGGGAGTCAGAACGAAGGCCAGGTCGATCTCTGTGGCGAGGCCGAGGACTGTGTTCGTGCCGGTGCCGCCGTTGAGGGTGTCTCGTGAATCGCCTTCGCCGCTGAGGCTGTCGTTGCCTGCTTCGCCTAGCAGGATGTCGGCGTCGGAACCGCCCAGGAGCGTGTCGTTGCCGAGTCCGCCCAGCAACGTGTCTTGGCCTGCGGAGCCGATGAGGAGATCGTTGCCTTGGCCTCCGGCGAGTGCGTCGTTTCCCTCGCCGCCCAGCAGCGTGTCGTTGCCGATGTTGCCGTTGAGCGTGTCGTGGCCGGTGCCTCCGATGAGCGAATCGTTGTCTGCTCCGCCACGCAGGTCGTCGTTGCCGGTGCCGCCGTCGAGCGTGTCGCGACCGGCGACGCCTCGCAGCAAGTCATTGCCGTCCCCGCCGAGTAATGAATCGTGGCCGTCATCACCAACCAGCGTGTCCGCTTCGGTGCCGCCGTCGAGCAAATCGTTCCCGGCATCGGCTCGCAGGACATCAGCCCCTGCGTCGCCGAACATGCGGTCGTTGCCTGCGCCGCCATTCAACGCATCGTTGCCGTTCGCGCCGTGGAGTTCATCATTCCCCGCTCCACCCAGCAGCGTGTCCTGATCGTCGCCGCCGTTGATGACATCATTCCCCATGTTCCCGCTGAGCCAATCGTTCCCCGCACCGCCAGAGATTTGATCCGCTCCGGCATTCCCGATGATCGAGTCGTTCCCGTCTCCCCCATTGATCGAATCCACCGCCGAGCTACCGATCAACGTGTCGTTCCCTTCAAACCCATTCAACACCAGCGCGAGGCCGGACAATGCCGACGCATCCACTCGATCATTGCTGGCCGATCCTTGGACTCGCAGCACTTTGATGTCCGCTGCGCTCCCGCGATAAAGCTCCGTACCTTCGGCTCGCCGAACCACTAGATCAGCACCGTTACGGACAACTTCAAAGCTGCCACCGCCGACGGGCAATTGCACGTCAGTGATCGTGCGGTTGGTCAAAATCGAAAGATTATTGCCTTCAGTACCGACGAGGTCAGGATCACCATCGCCATCAACATCACCCACCGCAGCCGTTTGCATATCGGGCTTAGAACTACTCACGCGGGTGAACTGCCCGTGCCCACCATTGCGCCAGATCGAGAAGGCGACTCCATCGCTGCCACCAATCGGTTTGATGCTGTTATGAAAAATCAGCAGATCTAGATCACCATCCAAATCCACATCAGTCGCATGGCTGTCGTAATCTTGCTCGAAAACGTTGCCTCGAGAAATCACTTGCCCGGAGTCAGTGAAGTTTCCGTGACCGTCATTGAGGAATAGACGCCCACCAACACGGTGACCGTCATCCGCACTTTCATAAACATCAAGGTCACCATCACCATCAAAATCACCAACAGCAGAAGGAGACCGTATTGAAGTTGCGACTTCGCTCTCAAAACCTCCCGTCTCGTTGTTTCGAGAAAGTGTGAAACGACCAAGAGCGTCTACAAAGCCATCGCTATCGAAATCCCCAAGAGTAGCGACCTGTCCGATTGTGGGGCGATTCAACGAAGGAAATCCACCGGAACCATCGTTTTGAAAGACTACACGGGTATTTCGAGTCACTATGTCAATATCTGAATCTGAATCGAGATCCGACACGAGAACGTTGTCTGACGGATTCAGCGTTAGCGGACCCATTGACTCCGCAAATTGAAAGTTGCCTAAGTTCGACCACACTCGAAGACCATCAAATGCGCTAATCGCAATATCGAGGTCACCGTCACCATCAAAATCTGCAATGGCGGCTCCAACTGGAGTTTGAGGACCGAACGGTTCTCCTACCGGTGTGAAATTGCCGTGACCGTCATTCTGAAACGCACGCGATATGCCACTTGTGTCGTCGTAATTAGCCGCAATTGCCAATGCGTCCAGGTCGCCGTCGCTGTCTAAGTCACCAAGTAGGACATGGTCCGTTTGGTAGGGGACTTGAATTGTCTGACTTGCCACGAAAAGTCCAGAACCATCGAGCAACAGGCGCAATTCGAGTTGCTCGGCGGCTAATCGTAGGTGATGACGTGCGGCGTTTCTTCGTGATTTGTTCACTGTCTCGCATCCTTGCGTGAGTCGTCATTTGATCGGACATCTGATTAAAAGTGACTTGAGATTCGGCTTTTACGCCAGTACTTTCGTCCTTGTAAATACCACACACACACACACCAGTAGGAAATCGACATGCTGTTCACGCAATGGCTTCACGTGTTCTGTCATCGGCTTCATCCCACTCTTCGCAGAAGTCAAAGTCGCCGAAGTCGGGAAGCAGAAAAGGTGTCAGGAACCGTTTAACGCCGAATTGCCATAGTAACAGTTTAGTAACAGTTTAGTTCTCTAACCAGATTTTGACGGAAGACGCCGCGAGACCACGTTGGCCTTTGGGCTTGAGGGGCGGGCGTTCGGAGTGATGCGAGGGGTTCGCGGGCCGCGCGGTGAACTGTGCGGCAACTTTGATGCGGCACGGACGCGGCGAATCGTGCGGCGGATCGCGGCTGAGACCGCACGGCGCGGAAGTGTGGGCGGTTGCG
>JANNDA010000157.1:0-3923 GCA_031387195.1 Planctomyces sp.
CCGTCAACGGTGGAAATGGAAACGATTCCATCAATGCGGGTAGCGGAAACGATTCGGTTGTTGGCGGCGACGGACAGGACACGCTCAACGGCGACGACGGCAACGACACGCTATTGGGCGGAAATGGGAACGATCTCCTCAATGGCGACGCAGCGAACTCCGGCGATGATTCCTTGGATGGCGGAGCGGGGATTGACACGCTCAACGGTGGCGCTGGAAACGACTTCCTGAACGGCGGTCTCGACAACGATTCGCTGCGTGGCGGAGACGGCAACGACACGATGTTTGGCGGTGCTGGCAACGACACGATGTTTGGCGAGGTCGGTAACGACACCGTCAGCGGTCAGGCTGGGATCGATTCGCTGGAAGGAGGAGCAGACAACGATTCGGTCGATGGTGGCACCGAGAACGACACACTCTGGGGTGACGATGCCGCCGGGACGACTTCCGGAAACGACACCGTCAACGCTGCTGACGGTAACGACACGGCAAACGGTGGTGCGGGCAATGATGTGATTTTTGGTGGAGCGGGTGCCGACTCGTTGTTGGGTGGCGATGGCAACGACACCGTCGATGGGCAAGCGGGTAACGACAACATTCAGGGCGGTGCTGGGGACGATTCGGTCAAAGGGGGAGATGGAAGCGACATCGTCTACGGTGACGATTCGCTGGGGACAACGTCAGGAAACGACACGGTCAACGGTGAAGCCGGGAACGACTCCTTAATCGGCGGAGGTGGCGATGACTTCATCTTCGGTGGCGCTGGTAATGACACGCTCAACGGCGGTGCGGGAGACGATCGGCTCGATGGCCAGATCGGCAACGACGCCAACGATGGTGGGACAGGTAGCAACACGATTGTGTTCGATCCGAGCGACGGCACTGACTCAGGTGGCGGGGGAACAGGCGGGGGAGGCGGTGCGGATACGTTGGTGGTCACTGGCACGGGAGCGAGTGATGCGATTGTCGTCAGCCAATCAGGCGGGCTCGTCAAAGTCACAGTCGGGTCGAGTTCCATCACTGTGCAACCAACGGTCACGCATATCGTGATCAACGCGGGCAACGGCGATGACACGGTGACGGTCAGTGCGTTGGATTCGGTCGGAGCAGTCTTCATTGAGGTCAACGGTGAGTTGGGCAACGATTCGCTGACTGGTGCCGGAGCGGCACTCGGCCCCGTGCGGCTGCTGCTGAACGGTGGCGATGGAAACGACACGATCACCGGAACGGCTGGAGCCGACACGCTGTTGGGTGGCACGGGAAACGATCAGTTGATTGGCGGCAACGGCAACGACACGCTCTCCGGCGAGGCGGGTAACGACACGCTCAAAGGTGACGCTGGCAACGATTCAATCAACGGCGGCGATGCGAACGATGTCGTTCAAGGCGGGACCGGCAGCGACTCGATTGATGGCGGGACCGGCAGCGACAACCTGGATGGCCAAGATGACGCCGATACGGTCTCCGGCGGTGACGGCAACGACACCGTTAATGGCGGCAATGGCAACGATTCACTCGTCGGCAGCAGCGGCAACGACACGCTCAATGGCGGGTCGGGGAACGACTCGGCCGATGGCGGAGTGGGTGATGATTCGCTCCTGGGTTTGACCGGCACTGATAAGCTCTTCGGTGGCGATGGCGATGACACGATTGATGGCGGTGACGACGATGACACCATCAACGGTGGCGATGGCAACGACGTGATCCTGGGTGGTAACGGCAACGATCTGCTCGGTGGCAAGGACGGCAACGACATCATCAACGGAGGTGCTGGCAACGACAGCATTCTGGGAGGTGACGGCGATGACCAACTTCTCGGCGGGGCAGGCATTGATACGCTGCTGGGCGAAGATGGCGACGACAAAATCAACGGTCAGGGTTCCGCCGACGTCATCTCTGGTGGCCAAGGAACGGACACGATCACTGATCCGGCATCGGAGATCAACGAGTCATTCTCGTTTCCAGCATCGGTATTGGCCGCGCTGGATACCTTGTGATCCAAACGCCGAGTTGGCTGTATTCCCAAGAATGCTGCTCAGTCACATGACGCCAGAAGCCCGGCTTTTGTAAAAAGCCGGGCTTCTTTTATTTTGATTGAGCCGCTGAGTTACTCGACTTCTCGTCGGTAAACGCGACGGAGTCGCGCGATACAGGCGATGACGTCGTCGTCGATTCGTTCCCGCAAAATGATCCCCGTTTTTGCAAGTATCTCCGCGAGTTCTTGCAAGCAGCGCGTGGTGAGTCGCGTTTCGTAGAGCAGCATCAGCCGTCTTTCCACAAGATCGCTCAACGAGCGCACCCATTCCGCTCGGATGACCCAAACCACGAAGCGTCGCGGTAAGTTCGTGTCAGCAACGCTCGCATTGCCGTCCGCCTGCTCCAACGAATCACCGTAAGCGAAAGAAGGCTCGAAGACCTCCTCAAACCGGTTTCCGATCAGCGGCCAGACGGCTTCCACTTGAGCGACCGACAGTCCGAATTGCTGGCTGAACCGCAGATGCAGTGACTTCATCGCAGCATTAGCCGTCGGGAAATCCTGTGCGCCAGGAAGTCGCTCCCTGCGTGAGTCGATGACACGCGGGCGATTGAGACGCAACAGCACTCGATCAGCGACTTCCTCAGCGAGCTTACGACAGGTGGTGAGCTTGCCGCCGATCAGGGTCAGAATCGGAACCGGGCCGCGCGAGTTTTCGTCGATCCAGTGACCGCGCGGAATCGACGACGGTGAGTCGTCACGACCAAATGGCAGCGGTCGAACTCCGCTGCACGTCAGCAGCACATCGTTGCCACTGAGCTGTGCTGACGGCACGACGGCGTTAACCAATTGGATCAGGTATTCAATCTCACGCGGCTCAGCGACGGCCATGTCGGGTCGAGCGGAAAACGGTTCGTCAGTTGTGCCGACCAGTGTCTGTTCTGGACCAAACGGCAAAATGAACACGAGCCGCCCATCGGACGCCTCGGCATACAGTCCGTTCATTCCGATCGCGTCGCGAAGTGCGGCGTTCGTCGTGACGAAGTGACTTCCTTTTGTCCCACCAAACAATTTTTGCGCCCCGACGTTCCAGTCCGCCAGCGTGGCATCGCCCCATGCTCCAGTCGCATTGATCACGATTGTCGGCGACAACAACTTCGGCTGAGATTGACCAAGGCGATCATGCAACCAGACCTGCGATCCGCTGAACTGCGCAATCGTGTGTGTCAGTACCTCGCATGTGAGGCCCTGCTGCTGAGCCACCCGTTGCGCGTCAGCCAACAGCGTCACTACGAATCGTTCCGGAAACGAAATTTGCGCGTCCGAATATTCGCAGAGCCAACGAATCGAAGAGTCGAACTGCCGTGTCTGTGTCGCAAGGATTGAAGTCACCGAATACGTCGGGGTTTCGTGGTCTCCCGATCTCGCTGCCAACCAGTCATAAATGCGGAGTCCCATCCGGATCACCCACAAGCCGCGCTCTTTTGCCTTGGGACAACACCGCAACCAAAGCCTACCGATCCAAGTTCGCTCGCAACCGAGCAACGTCAGCAGGCCCCAGATCAGCCCTCCGAAGCGTCGCCGAACAGGAATCTGCAACCGCAGCGGTTGCACGAACTGCGGAGCGGTTCGTAACAGGATCGCGCGCTCACGCAAGGACTCAAAGACCAACCGGACGTCGCCCCGTTCGAGATATCGTAACCCGCCATGAATCAACCGTGATGACCGCGAAGTCGCACCGAAAGCGATGTCGTTTGCATCGACGATCGTCACCGACACACCGTTGAGGATCAGTTCTCGCGCGACTGCCGCTCCGTTGATTCCCGCGCCGACAACGAGCACGTGCGGAGGCTTATCAACGAGTTGGTTCGGAGTGTTCGACATAGCGGCACAGAATAGCCGGAAGAGAAGACAGTAAGAATTGGTCGTTGGTTATCGGTCATTGATC
>JANNDA010000172.1:0-8590 GCA_031387195.1 Planctomyces sp.
GATCGACTTCTTGGCGGGTCTCTTCATCCAGACGGAAGGCGACGGGACTGCGGATGAGCGTGTTGCGAAAGATCCCTTGCTTGTGGAGCAGGTATTTTTCGATGGCCAAGAACCCGTCGAGTCCTGTCTGCAACGCGACGAGGGCGGAGAGTGGCAGCGAGATGGAATAAGCTCGCTGTTCGTCTCCTGCTTGCAAGGCTCGCCAGAGGGCGATGAGTGCGTCGATCAAATCGGCTCCTGGCATCGTGCCGACGATACCTCGGTGGAAACTATCGACGAGGGCGATGCCGCCACTTCCTTCAAACACAGCGGCTTGACCATTCGTCGCGTCGCGTAGTTCAGAGAGACGTTGTCCGATCGGGACCGCTTCCGGTTTGAAGAGGACTCGCGGATGAAACTCGCGCCACATCCTCGCTTGCAAAGCGATCGACATTGGCTTGCCGACATAGCCGCTGGCGTCTTGCACGATCATTGGGATCGAAACCGCTCTCAACAGCCGTTCGTAATAACGTAGCTGCTCCTCTTCTCCGACGCCGATCGACACAGGCGGGATCGCCATCAGTGCCGTCGCACCGCAGTCGGCGGCATGACGTGCGAGCCGTTCTGCCGTGTGAGTGCTCTCCGCGCCGACGCTGATGATGGTCGAACCGCGCGGGCCGGTGAATCGGCAAGCGGCTTCAGCCAGCGATTGCCGCTCGTCCGTCGAGAGTCGCAAGGTCTCGGAAACCATCGCCATCACGATGCCATCGGCCCCGCGATCGAACAGCCATTCGATCTCGCGCTGCAGCGTGTCGAAGTCGATCGACTCGTCTTCGTGATACGGAGTCTGAAAGACAGGAAGAACGCCGGAGAGTTTCGGAGCCGTCATAAAAACACCTTTGTCATTTCTGATTCATCGCGTGTGAGGGGTGTCGATCGGCCGTGACGAGGTCGCTATTCTTAAACAGTACCCCGCTCCGAGCTTGTCTCGATGGCTTGCTGGCTTTCGCACTACGTTGGAGAAGTCATGAAACTTTCTTGCCTCGCGTTGATAGTCAGTCTGTCTATTTGCCTGCAATCGTTCGCCGCCGAGGCTTCTCGACCGAACGTCTTATTGATCGTCGCCGACGATCTTGGCTGGGGCGAACTCGGTTGCCAAGGAAACGCGGAAATCCCGACTCCAAACATCGACTCGCTGGCCATGAACGGAATCCGTTTCACCAGCGGCTATGTCAGCGGCCCGTATTGCAGCCCCACGCGAGCCGGCTTGATGAGCGGTCGCTATCAGCAGCGGTTCGGACATGAATTCAATCCTGGCCCAACGGCTCCTGATCAATTTCTTTTCAAGCAGGCGACCATCGCCAATCGATTGAAGGCGGCTGGTTACGCCACCGGGATGTTCGGCAAATGGCATCTGGGTGATGGCGAGTCCCATCCGCTGAAACGCGGCTTTGACGAGTACTACGGCTTCCTCGGCGGAGCTCATTCCTATCTGGAAATCGGGCAACGTCGTAATGCGATCCTGCGCGGCAATGAGCCGGTCGAAAAGATGGAGTTCACAACGCTCGACTTCGCGCGCGAGGCAACGAACTTCATCGACAAGAACCGCGACAAACCTTGGTTCGTGTATTTGCCGTTCAATGCCGTGCATGGCCCGATGGAAGCGCCCCAAAGCTACATCGACCGCTTCCCGAAGATTGCCGACAAGAAGCGTCGGACGTTTGCGGGAATGCTCTCTGCATTAGACGACGCCATTGGCAACGTGCTGACAAAACTCCGCGAACACAAATTGGAAGAGAACACGCTGGTCATCTTCTTCAGCGACAACGGCGGGCCGACCGCAGTCAACACGGCCTCAAACGGGCCGCTCAGTGGCTTCAAAGCGTCGGTGTGGGAAGGGGGCGTGCGAGTGCCGTTCCTGATGCAATGGAAAGGAAAGTTGCCCGCCGGAAAAGTGGACGATCGGCCGGTGATTCAGCTCGATGTGCAGCCTACGGTTCTGGCCGCTGCCGGTGTTGAGGCGAAGTCCGATTGGAAACTGGACGGAGTCAACTTGCTGCCGTATCTCACGGGGGAAAAGAAAGACGCACCGCACGACGCGCTCTTCTGGCGCTTCGGAGCCCAGCGAGCCGTCCGCATGGGCGATTGGAAGCTCACGTCGATCGGTAGCTCAACGCAGCTTTTCAATCTGGCGAAAGACATCGGCGAGAAAAATGACCTCGCCGCGCCAGAGGCTGACAAGCTCAAGCAACTCGAAGCGGCCTACACCGAGTGGAACAAAGGCAACATCGATCCCGCCTGGGGCAACGCCAATCGGGGAGCCAACAAGGCCAACCCCAATCAGCCCAAGAAGAAAAAGAAGGAAGCCGCTTGAGTCAGGGCGTCCTCCCTAGATCGCCTCATTTTTCAAGGCTTGTAGAGCCTTTGTTTTCCGCAGGTGGCTTCTTGAGAAGCTGATCCAACAGGGGCATCGCGAGTTCTCGGTAGACTCGTTCCAGCAGCGGATTGCTTTTGATCAACTGCATCATGCGATACAGCTTTTTGCCTTCCTCCGGTGACAGTGGAATCTTTGACGTCAGCCCCTTCGAGTCGATGAGGACGGCCACGTAACGATCTTGGCCGTCGTCGGTCGCTTCTTTGAGAACATCGTGCAACTGAGCCGATTCAGGATTGAAACGCTCATTCTCTTCAGCGTCCGCAGTGGGCTGAGTCGCTCGTTCGGGAAGTTGGAACACTTGCCGGAGTTTGCCGGACATCTCGCCGATGGACTTGTCCGAGGAAAGTTGGCTGAGTCGCTTTGACGCGGCCTGTAACTTGTGGAATTGCTGCTCTGGGTTGAGTGCTTCGGCTCGTTTGGTTTCAGCGTCCAGTCGCTTGAGTGCGAGCTGACTCAATGAGTCGTTCGAAACCGGTGCTTCCAGTTGATCCAAAGAATCTCGCGACAGATCTGCCCCTTCTACCAGCGGAGGAACAAGGACTGTCGTCCCATCGGCGACGGTTGGCTCTGTCTTCAGGGCGTGACGAGTCACGCGCGAATCCAGCGTGGCGAGTGCCGACCGCTCGATCCGCGCCGCGCTCCAAACCGATCCCAATATCAACACGCCGATCACGATCGAGTGCAGAACGCTCGATGCGAACAGGGCAAACGAGACGATGCGTAAGCGGCGAAATCCCACTGGGGGAACTCCAAAGATCGACTCAACAAGTTCGGGATAAATCCCTCACGGGCAACGTGACTCAAACCCCACTGAGCTTGCTTCGGACGTGCAAGGCATAACGTATCACTGGCCTGAGAGTCTGGCCAATGAATTCGTTCGCTGTGCTGAAAAGCAAAAGCCCGGCTCCTGGGAAGAAGCCGGGCTGTATCGCTCAGGGTCAGGCACCCAGTTGGGGAATCAACTCTCATCAGATGGCCTTGGTCACGCCCGGAGTCGGAATCGTGTATTCACCGTTGGCGTTCGGCAGCGACGGCGGGTTTGCGTCCCATCCCAATTTCTCAGGCATCGTGTTGACGGTGGAATTCAACGCTTGATCCCAAGTGATCTCGCTGCCGGAGTAAACCACCATGCGGCCGAGGACGGCGGTGAGCGAACTGGTCGCGCCGTTTTCGCCTTCGTTGTAAGGCGTGTTGTTGCGGATGGCGGCGAAGAGATCGTCGTGCTCGACTTGGTACGGGTCAGTACGTTGCACACTCTTGTCGCGGCGGAATTTCCACGTCTCGCTGCCGACACGAATCGACGAACCGCTGACGTCAGAAGTCCCCTTCGTCCCTTGAGCGTACTCGCTGACGCTGTTCCAGACGTTGGGTTGATGTCGGCATTGGCTGAACATCCACGTGCCGTCGGCGTATTGGTACTCGACCGCGAAATGGTCGTAGATTTCGCCGTACCGCTTATCGGTACGGACTTGTCGGCCACCCATGCCGCGAGCCATCACGGGATGACCCTTCTTGACCCAGTTGCAGACGTCAAGATTGTGAATGTGTTGCTCGCAGATGTGATCACCGCAGAGCCACAGGTAGTAGTACCAGTTCTTCATTTGGTACTGCATCTCGGATGTCTCTTGGCCACGTTTGACGCGCGGCTCCCAGACGCCGGGGTTGTTCCAGTAGCAACGCATCGAAGTGACGTCGCCGATCTCACCGTCGTGAATCCGCTTGAGCGTTTCGATGTAGTTGTCTTGGTGATGCCGTTGCAGTCCAACACCGACCTTGAGATTCTTTTCTTTGGCGACCTTCACCGCTTCGAGCACTTTGCGAACGCCCGGTCCATCGACGGCAACCGGCTTCTCCATGAAGACGTTCTTGCCCTTCGAGACGGCATATTCAAAGTGCGTCGGGCGGAAACCAGGCGGCGTTGCGAGGATGACCAAATCGACGTCGCTGTCGATCACCTTCTTGTAGGCGTCGAAGCCGACGAACTTGTGATCGCTATCGACGGCGACTCGGTCTTTGTGCGAGCCCATAATCGCGTTCAGGCTGCCGTTGAGCGAGTCTTCAAACGCATCGCCTACGGCGACGAGTTTGACTTTTCCTTCGGTGCTGAGCGCTTGCGTGGCAGCACCAGTGCCACGGCCACCGCAGCCGACCAGGCCGACTTTGATGACATCATCGCCGGCTGCGTACAGACCGGATGACAAACTGAGTTGAGCGATCGTCCCTGCGGACAGGGCCAGGCCCGACGAGGTCTTGATGAAATCGCGTCGAGAAGAGGGGTTTGTGGGATTCGTCATGGCTGTGGAAAACCTCCGAAAAAAGAGACCAGACAGGCACCGCAAGACCGAATCGGAACCCACCGGGGACCGAGAGTGCGATGGAACGAAGCGATGTTCTAAACAGACTTCGTCACCGCGCAAAGTGTGCGGCCATCCGTGAGTCATTCAGGCGAGCGGGGCGGCGTCAGCCCAATGACACTGATTTTGTCGCCTTTCGCTCTGCGAAAGAACGTCCTTTCGCGGAGCGAAAGACGACAATCATCCGGCTCGCAAGCTAAAGTCAGTACCAATGAATGTCAGCCCCTCGGTGCATTGGCCGCAGTACCGGAGGGGCTGACGCCGCCCCGTTCGCCTGTCTCATTCGTGGCTGAGTAAGATTTTAGAAACCTTCAAGGAGCATCATGGTTTACCTCAATCGCATTTACACGAAGTCGGGTGACGCTGGCGAAACGGGACTCGGCGACGGAACGCGAGTGCCCAAGACGCATGTCAGAATCTCCGCCTACGGCGGCGTGGATGAATTGAACTCGGTGCTCGGCGTGGTTCTGACGACGGAGATGCCGGACGATCTGAGGCGGCAACTGACGCTGATTCAGAATGACCTGTTCGATCTGGGTGCCGATCTATGTGTCCCTGAAACGGACAAGGATCTCGGCTACGAACCGCTGCGCATCTCGCCGCAACAGGTCACCACACTGGAGCATTGGATCGACGCTCACAATGAAAAGCTGAAACCGCTTACCAGCTTCATTCTTCCAGGCGGGACTCCCGCCGCCGCGCATCTGCATGTGGCTCGAACAGTCTGTCGCCGAGTTGAGATTGGTGTCTTGCGACTCGCCGAAACGGAGTTGATCAATCCACAGGCGGCGATTTACCTCAATCGCTTGTCTGATCTGCTGTTCGTGGTGGCTCAAGTCTGCAACAACCACGGAGCCGACAACGTGCTCTGGGTGCCGGGCAAGAATCGCTGTGACGAGCCGCCGCTCGGCTGAAGCTGACCGACACCTCAAGTAACCCGAAGCGTCAGCGAGGGCGAACGCTTCAAAACGCTCCAGAATTTCAGTCTCTCGGATCACTCGCCCTCGCTGACGCTTCGGGTTACTTCTGTCGCCGCGCGGATTTCCAATCGCGTTGCAGCGAGTCTGAGTCGGCTTTGCGTTGCGAATCGGACCACGTGACTTTGGCGGCGTAGTCGAAGAGTTCCGTCGCGGCCTGACTGAAAACTGTGTTCGACGGCATGAGCTTCACCGCTTGCAGCAGGTCGCGTTGAGCTTTCAACAAAGCTGGTTCAGCGGTCGCAGCCTGAGTGACATTGGACACGTGCGTTTTCAGAGCGGCGAGACTGCGGACGTAGAACGCTTCGGCTTTGAGTTCATCAGTCGCCGCAGCAGCGAGGGCAGTTTCGATGTCTTGCTGAGCCTGATCGAGCTGCTTGGCCGTGGCGTTTTCATGCTCGATGAGGAGCTGGCTGCGGGCGATCAACGCTCCGACGTGCTTCGGTTGTGCGGCGAGCGTGTCGTTGAATGCGGCAATCGCCTCGTTGGTTCGCTTGAGGTTTCGCAACGCTAAACCGCGAGCGAAGTGGGCGGCAGGGGCTGATCGTTGCAGCAAGATCGCTCGATCGGCGGCGGCGAGTGCTTTGGTGTCGTTGCGCGGAGCACGGAGATAGGCCAAGCTTTGACTCAGGCTGAACTGATATTGCCGCTCGATCGGTTCGCGAACCGCCAGCTCGACCGCCTGATCGAAAGCCGCTTGAGCTTCCGCTGACTTGCCTCGCAAGAATTGGCAATCGCCAAGTGCGAAGTGCGCTTCGGCCTGCTGCTGGTCGAGCTTCGTGGCGGTGGTCAGGATGATTGCCGCTCGATCGAGCAACTCGGCATATCCGAGAGTTGAACTGCGAGCTTGTCGCAGCAGATTCTGGCCGGACGACAACGCATAACGCGGCTCATTGGGAGCCAAACTACTTGCCGCTACAAACGCTTTCTCGGCCTGTTCAAGCAACGCGAGATCGGGCTTCGAGTTCTCTTGAACGGCGAGCGTTTCCAACGCGGTCGCTCGATCGTGGTGTAATCGAGCGAGCGTTTGCTGAGCCGTTGATGGAGACTCGTTGTCGCCCAGCGGAGGTAACTGCGGAGAGCGTGACAGAACCGTGTCGAACAACGTGACGGCGTCCTTGTGGCGACCTTGGCCGACAGCAATCAACGCGCGAGCGTATTGCACCTGCACGCTGTCGGCCTCGTGTTCAGCGGCCTTCGCTTCCGCCTTGCTGGCTTCGTCGAGTTTACCGGTGCGAGCCAATTCCATCGCTTGCAGACCGAAGCCACGTGCGAAGTGCGTTGCCGCTGATTTCGTTTGGCCGTCGAGTTTTTCCAGTTCTGCTAACTCGATCCACTGCGCGGCAGCATTGGGCGACTGTTCCAGTGCCTTGGTCAGTTCGACGATCTTTTCTTTCCGCTGTCGGCGTTCGACGCGAGCCAACATGCGCGGCAGTTTTTGAAATGCGGAGAACTCGTCCTGCCAAGTCGCGTGCTCATCGAGCTTGCTGCTGATTGCTCGGACGAGCGCCTCTCGAAAGTGTTGTTCGGCTTCAACGTCGAACTGTTCGAGTTCCTTGGCCAACTCCGGGTGACTCGCAATTGGCTTGGCAAAAACCAGACACGTTCGCGCCATGTCGCAATGCAATCTCGCGGCGGTCGCCAAATCGGCATCCGACGAAGAATCCTGCGGTAGTTCGGCCAGTCCGATGATCGCTTCGTCACGAGTGGCCTTGGCGTTATTCATGGCGAGCAACGCTTGGCAGAGCGCATGCTGCAACTCCGACGAATTCTTCAAACTGATCGCTTGCCGCAAGGGAGCGATGGCCTGCTTCGGAAAGTTGTGGTCGATCAACCACCGCCCTTGTCGCGTGAGTGCTCGCTGTTGTTCGCGAGGCAAATCCGCTTTCTCGAAATCAGCCGCGGCACGCGCGTAGTTTTCCGCAGGCATCTCACCGGCATCAGCCAATGCTAGGCATGAGTTCCCGCACATGACGTAATCGTCCGTGGTCGCCGACGCTTGCTCGAAGACCGGATCGAGCGCTTTTACGAAGTCGGCATATCGCTTTTCCTTGGCCGCTGTCGCCGCGAGTTCACGAGCGGTAGCCAATCGATTGACTGGCATGGGCTTTTCTTCTGAGGCCGATGTCCCAGACGCGACACTGTTCGTTGGTGAACCGTTTGCACTTGGTTCGCGGTTCGTCACGACGTCCGGGGAGTTCGACTGTCGCACTCCTCCACTCAGCGACCAGACAATCAATCCTGCCACAACGATGACACAGACTGTGGCTTCAACCCACCGAGACTTGCGCGATCGCGGAGGTTGTTGCTGTCGGCCACCAAACGGAGCCGTAGCCGGCATCGCGTACAATGGCACCGACTCCTGCTGAGTCACGGGAATCTGAACGGGTTCCGTGATGTTGCCCAACGGAGTCGTTTTAGCTTTGGATAATTCGGAGGCGGAAAGTCCGGGAACGACGGCGACAGAAGATAACGTCGGGACGGTCGATGGATCGGTGTCGGTTCCGCGTTCTAGTCGCGTGGCTTGCAGTTCGGTGGGGATATTCGATTGATCCGCAGCGTCGCTCAACGGCACAACCTCGTCCAGCAAATTGGCTGCGCGGACAGCGGCGTCCAGTTCGGCAAGCATGTCCTGGCATGTTGGATAGCGTTGTTCGGGGACCAGGGAAGTGGCGCGTTTAAGAACCGCCTGTTCGCCAGGTCTGCACTTTCCGACAACGGTCGGTTTGCGAGCTGGTCTGTTCAAGAACGTGGCTCTCCGGGGAGAGTTCGGGTTGTCTAACGACCTGAACCGAGTCCGACGGAGAGCCACGGATGGCAGTCTATCGCGCGCCGAAGGAATG
>JANNDA010000173.1:0-2548 GCA_031387195.1 Planctomyces sp.
CGCCGCGCGGACGATCATGCGGACCGGGACGATCTTGAAGAAGCAGGTGTGGCTTTGGCCGATCATCGCGGTGGTCGTGTTGGCGATTGTGGGGGTCGGAGTCAGCAGCGCGATTCGGACGACGATGAAGGCCAGCTTTCAGTCGCAGTTGCAGACGTTGCTCAATGTCGAGACCTCGATGCTGGAGACCTGGTTAAAGACTCAGGCTGCGGGTGCGGAGACTCAGGCGAACAACCGATCGATTCGGGACACCATCGAGAAGCTGATCGCGACTCAGGACGGGAATTTGCCTCACGCCTCAGATGTGACGACGTCAGCGGTCCCCGTGTCGGCCGCTCAGCTCAGCACTCAGTTGGGGAAAGAGTTGGGCGTGGGGATGGTCTCGCATGATTTCGTGGGATTTTTCGTGACGGATCGCAAGCAGAAGATTCTGGCCTCATCGGAGACGGAATTGGTTGGTCGCGTGATCGGCGAGTACGAATCATTTCTTGCGCGGGCCATCGAAGGAACGACTTCGTTCAGCACACCGATGCCCAGCATCGTGTTGATGAAAGACGACCGCGGTCGGATGCGTACCGGTCAACCGACGATGTTTGTCGCAGTTCCGGTGCGCGACACCAGTTTTCAAGTGATCGGCGCGCTTGCCATGCAGATCAAGCCGGAGCGAGAGTTCACTCGCATTCTGCAGCTTGGCCGAATCGGCAAATCGGGCGAGACGTACGCATTCGACAAGCGCGGCTTGATGGTCTCGAACAGCCGCTTCGACGAAGACCTGATGTTGCTGGGACTGCTGCCGGATGAAGACGGATCGAAGTCGATTCTCTCGCTGACTCTGCGAAATCCTGGCGGCAACATGATGGAAGGTTTTCGCCCCAAAGTGCGACGCGCCGAACTGCCGCTGACGAAGATGGCGGCGAAGGCTACGACGGGCGAAACGGGTGTCGATGTCGATGGCTACCCCGACTATCGCGGCGTGCCAGTCGTCGGTGCCTGGACGTGGTTGGAGAAGTATGGCATCGGCGTCACCACCGAGGTTGATTACGACGAAGCCTTCCGACCACTGACGATCGTGCAATGGATGTTCTTTGGCATCTACACACTGCTCGGCGCTTCATCGGTGATCATCTTCGTCGGAATGTTGATTGTGGCTCGGCTGCGGCGTGAGGCTCAGAAGGCGGCGATCGAAGCCAAGCAACTCGGCCAGTATGTGCTCGATCGGAAGCTCGGACAGGGTGGCATGGGTGTGGTCTACAAGGGGCATCACGCGATGCTGCGGCGGCCGACCGCAATCAAGATGCTCAATGTGGACTTGGTCAACGACGAGTCGATTCAGCGGTTTGAGCGCGAAGTCCAGATCACCTGCCAACTCAATCACCCGAACACCATCGCCGTCTATGACTACGGCCGGACTCCCGAAGGAGTCTTCTATTACGCGATGGAGTTCCTCGACGGGATCGACTTGCAGGTGCTCGTCGAGCGTTACGGCCCGCAGCCCGAATCGCGAGTCATCCACATCCTGACGCAAATCTGCGGTTCATTGTTCGAGGCGCATTCGCTAGGGCTGGTTCATCGAGACATCAAGCCGTCGAACATCATGCTCAATCGCCGAGGCACCGAACCGGACCTCGTCAAAGTGCTGGACTTCGGATTGGTCAAAGCCCTCGACGAGAAGAAGCAGTCCGGCCTGACGAGCAGTGGCTTGACCGGCACGCCGCTGTACATGTCGCCCGAAGCGATTCAGTCTCCGAACACGATCGACACACGCAGTGATCTTTATGCCGTGGGGGCGGTGGGGTACTTCTTGCTGACTGGCCAGCCCGTATTCTCAGCGTCGTCGCTGGTGGATTTGTGCCGGATGCACGTCACTCAAAACCCGGACCCGCCATCGCTGCGATTGAGGCACGCTGTGTCTGCCGCGCTCGAGCATGCACTGCTCGCGTGCCTAGAGAAGAACCGAGCCAAACGACCGGCAACCGCTCGCGACTTAGCCTTAATGCTTTCCAAATCTCCGACCGCCAAGACGTGGTCGCTCGACGAAGCCGACGCCTGGTGGGGGCGTCACGAACGTGGACAAGAACAGCCGCGTGAACGGCCTGAAGCCTCGCCTCAAGCGGACTCACCAGAGACCGTTGCCTACATTCCTCCGGGCTCAGCCAATCCCGCGAGTAGCGGACTCGTCTCCACCGCGAGCCATCTGGAGAGAACCGTGGCCGAAATCGGAGCCGCGTTCGATCCGTCCTCGGAAATCCAAACATTCATCGGCCAAACGCCATCGATCGAGTGACAAAGTCGCGAGCTGTCGTGGCCGTTATTTCGCCGCCAGCGAGCTACAGTTTCCCGCAGAGGCGCAGGGTTCGCGGAGAAGTTTGAGACACAAGTCTTACTTATTCTCCGCTCTGCAAACGGTCTGCACTTTCCGACAACGGTCGGTTTGCGAGCTGGTCTGTTCAAGAGCGTGGCTCTCCGGGGAGAGTTCGGGTTGTCTAACGACCTGAACCGAGTCCGACGGAGAGCCACGGATGGCAGTCTATCGCGCGCCGAAGGAATG
>JANNDA010000174.1:0-2081 GCA_031387195.1 Planctomyces sp.
ATGTGACTTTCCCGCGAAACGCGACCGCTCGCGGCCATTTGAGTATCTCGATTTCTTGCGACACCTGAAAAACGCTCGTGAGAGCAACGCTTTTTGTTTCAACCGATTAAGACGATCCTGAAAGTCATACAGTCGAACTACTGAGAACTACTTAGGAATCGGTCCGACTACTGAGTATCCTCGCACATCTTTGCGCGCGTTCGCGCGCCCTTGCAAAACCAGCCATTCGCGGTAACGTCCTTTGATTCTTCGTCTTGATGCTAAAAAGCACATCCGCCTCCGGTTGTCTACGGAACCGAAGGACTTCAGGCAGTTCAGTTCTTTGCGGCGATAGATCGCCTCGCCGTGATGAGCGTTCCCTTTCGCGTTCCCTTTCGCGGTGACTTCGGCGACGAGGGCTTGCATCTCGTCGGCCGAGAGTTCGCGTGGGCCGCTCGTCAGCCCGCCGGCTTTCGTGAGCGCTTCGCTCAGCGCGGGAATCTGCCGGCCGGAGGCATCGAGCGTGCGGAGCGCGACCTTCGCCGCGTCTGGCGGCAGTTTTTTGTTGGCCAGCGCGGCGGCGAGTTCTTCCGGTCTCCCTTTGCGTTGCAGCAGCGCGTTGATGAGCGGCGACGGGTCTCGCGTGGAGGGGGCTTCCGAAGGGATCGTCACCTTGTCGATGTCTTGCAGCATTTCGACCGACATCGCGGTCGCGAGTTTCAAATCGGAGGCCGACAGCGCCGCGAGCGACGTCAGACGCACAGGCCAGTATTCCTTCGGGCCGGCATGAGTCACGAGCAGTTTCGTCTCAGCGCGGGAATCTGACCGGCCTCGCGAAACTGAACCTGTCCCCGTTGCGTTCCCCGAAATGGGTTGGCACGCCCTGAGTCATCGAAGGGCGTGTAAGTTGTCTCGCCATACCCTTCGCAAAGCCTCAGGGTGTGCTACTCATGTTGCTGTCGCGACAGCAACATTAAATAGCTGGCGATTGGAAAGCACTTTATCACGAATCACGAAGTCGAAAATGGTAAGTCCAATGCCAATCACGCCACCAAGAACAAAGTTGAAAATGCCGACAATCACCATCCAAACAACCGGTTGATACTCATCTGGAATTGTTGTGTCTCGATTCAGAATTCGTCGGAGCAGTTTGCGGCTTTGTATTCCACCAACAACATTGGCGACTCCCACCATTGTCGGGACACCAGCAAGTGCAAGACCGGCGACGATCTGTATCGCTCCCAACACAATCCACAAAATCGAAGAAAGGTGCTCCCAATCATGTATTCGCCGGATAATCGCCTCATCCGGTTGAGCCGGTGTTGTGGCCGAAACAGCACCTTGACTTTGCGATCGAATCAGCACGGGGTCGAGAAACTCACCGCAGTGTTTGCACTTTTTCGCTGCCGTCAAAACCGTTTCAGCACAGAACGGGCAGGACTTCGTTCCGGTGAGGTCGGGCGTCGGCCCACTTGTTGGCTGCGTGTCTGGAATTGACTTGGCAACACTATTGTCTGCCATCGTCACTGATGGCGTGATTGATGCTGACAGCGGCATTTCATCAGTAGGATCATGATCCACTGACGCTCCGCCTTTATCGGACGCACTTGCGGGTGACGGAACTTTCAACAGACACTGACATCCCGGACACTTCGTCGATCTCCCGGCGTGTGCTGGTTTCGCAGAGAGAATTTTACGGCACTGTGGGCACTCGAAGCGAATCAGTTCGGACATCTTTCCCCTTTGTCGGAGCAGCATCGGTGTGGGCCAACTCCTAGTTTGACGCTCCTCTCAAAACGAGAGGAGTGTCAAACCAGAGCCGCTCTACCAACCCCGACCAAGGGGTGCAAAGAACAGCACCCGGCCGACGCTCCCTTTCGGGAGCGCGGTCCAAGGCGCTGCTTCTTTGCACAAGAGCCTTGCGGCTCAGGTTGGTCGTTTTGGTGGAAGCAGTATCTTGACTGCACTTTCCGACAACGGTCGGTTTTCGAGCTGGTCTGTTCAAGAGCGTGGCTCTCCGGGGAGAGTTCGGGTTGTCTAACGACCTGAACCGAGTCCGACGGAGAGCCACGGATGGCAGTCTATCGCGCGCCGAAGGAATG
>JANNDA010000225.1:0-1849 GCA_031387195.1 Planctomyces sp.
GGGCAACCCGCCTGAACAATACCAATTGAAACTATCCTTGTCCGAGAGCCGGATGCGGGAAATCCGCCCGTCCGGTTCGATGAGCGGGAGGTGGAAACGGCACACACCGCGCCACCTCTCGACTCTACGCGTGACGAGCCGGTCACTTCACAACGCGTTGGCGAGCAATCGGCTCGTCACGCGGAGCGCGATGACGGCTACCGTATTTGCGGCTTCGCCGCCCTACAGCGTAATGCCCAACGCGCCCGAGAGACTGTCAGCCGATTGATCGTTGCCGCCGTCCTCGGTGATTTTGTCGCCGGTGTTGCTCAGGATGTTGTCATCGCCATCACCGCCGATGATGACATCGCTCCCGTTGCCGAGCGTGACTTGATCGTCACCCGTGTCACCGATCAGCGTGTCGTCACCGAAGCCACCAATGAGCGTGTCTGTTCCGCTGCCGCCCCAAACGATGTCGTTTCCTTCGCCACCGAAGAGATTGTCGTTGCCAGCACCGCCCGACAGGCTGTCAGCACCACCGTCTGCGAAATCACTGTCGTTTGTCGCAGCGGTCTCGTCACCCGTGAGCGAATCGTCTCCGGCTCCGCCATCAAGGCTGTCGCTGCCATCGTCGCCGATCAGAGTATCGTTACCGTCACCACCACTCAGTGTGTCGTTTCCATCGCCACCAATGACACTGTCTTTGCCCACTCCGGCATCGACACTGTCATCGCCAAGTCCCGCGAAAATCTGATCGTTGCCAGAACCACCGGTGATCGAGTCATTCCCGGTTCCGCTGAAAATGGTGTCGATCCCGTCGCTGCCATCGAGCGAGTCGTTCCCCGGCCCGCTGTCCAGAAAATCGTCACCGAGCCCACCGAGGATCGTGTCTGCTGAGATATCCGTTCCACCCAAAAGTCGATCATTCCCCAGATCGCCGCTCATGGTGTCCGAACCAAAGCCGCCGTCTTCCGTATCATTGCCTTCACCACCGATGAGACTGTCGTTGCCGGCGTTCCCCACCAGCAAGTCGTTCCCGATGCCACCATCGACGGTGTCGTTGCCGTCGCTGCCCGTCAGCGTGTCGTTCCCGTCTTCGCCTTGGAGCGAGTCGTTGCCGGTGTTGCCCAAGAGCTTGTCGTTTCCGGCTCCACCCAGCAGGGTGTCATTTCCCGCGCCGCCGTCTGCCGCATCGTTGTCGGCTCCGCCGGAAAGCGAATCATGCCCATCTCCACCAACGAGCGTATCGAAGCCGCCGTTCCCTTCGAGAGTGTCGTTCCCGGCATCTCCCAGCACGCTATCGTTGCCGGCTCCCCCTTGCAGGAAGTCGTTGCCAACTCCGCCCAAGATGATGTCGTTACCGGTGCCACCGCGCAGATCATCATTCAAGACGCTGCCGGTGATGCGGTCATTGCCCGCTCCACCATCGACGTGAATTTCACCCACTTTCAGCACCGTGAATTTGGCCGATGTGACGCCGCTGATATCGATGCGGTTCGCGCCTGATCCGCCATTGACTACCAGCTTGGTCACGACGTTGGCGGAAGTTCCCAAAACCGTTCCATTGACGACGACCTTGCCAGCCGCGTTCGAGCCGACCGTGATCGCATCCGAGCCGTTGCTGGTGATGGTCAACACCGAATCCTGGCCCGTGACCTTCAGTACCGAGGCAACGCTCAGCAAACAGCGTGTTTCAAATTGTTCCACATGCGCTGCGGCTGATGTTGGCAGACCGTTTCGTTCGGCGAGCCCCATTGAGCGACGTCTAGGACTCCCGTTTCCAGTCAACCACTTCGGCCAGAAATTCAACATCAAGTCGCTCCTAAATTTGTAGTACGGCGAAGCCGCAAGAACGTAGCCGTCACGCTCC
>JANNDA010000227.1:0-5108 GCA_031387195.1 Planctomyces sp.
CCCACTTGCTTCGTGAGCATCGCCTGAGCGGTGCCGCCTTGTGCGTTGACCATCTCCGTCATGCTCAGCACGCCGTGATAAGCGATGTTCGCTCCGACATACAGCGCAATCAGAATGCCGACGCCGCCGAGCAGTGCTCGCGGAATGTTGCGGCTGGGGTCGCGCACTTCCGCCGCGACGGGAGTGACTCCTTCCCAGCCGTTGTAGGCCCACATCACGGCCAACAGGATCGCGGCCATCTGAGCCGGCAGCGTGGTTTGCTTCGGATCAACCGTTGATGTGAAGTTGGACCACTGCACTTCGGAGCGACCGATGAAGAACAACAAAAACGGCAGCAGCGCGATCAGCGCAACGCTCCCCGCTTTGATGATTGTCGTCACGGCTTGCACGCTGCCGCCCCAGAGTGCTCCGCGGACGTTGATGGTCGCCACGAAAGCCAGCAGCAGAATTGATCCTCCGACCAAGATCATCTCATTCGGTGCTGCGGGGAGATTTGTGGCGGGATCAATCGGGCTCGCGATGCGGCTAAACGTCTCAACGATCATGATCGACAACGCGCCACACGACGCGGGCGTGCCGAAGAAGAACTCGCACCAACCGAACACGAAGGCCACCGGGCGACCGTAAGCCTCTTTCAAATAGACGAACATCCCACCGGCGCGAGGTAACATCGCTCCGAGTTCGGCAAAGCAAAGTGCTCCCGCCAAACAGACCAGTCCGCCGCCGATCCAGCCGGCAATGATCAGCGTAAAGGAACCGGAGTCGGCAGCGATCGTTCCCGGTTTGCGAAAGATGCCCGACCCGATCGTGTTGCCCACGACCATCGCGATCGCGATGCCGAGTCCAAGAACTCGTAAGAGTTCGGGACGTGTGCTGGATTCAGTCGAAGACGTTGAGACGACGGGGGGCTCGGCGGACAACCGGAGGCTCCAAAGTGCGAGGATCAACTTTGCGTGAAGTAACCCGAAGCGTCAGCGAGGGCGGGCGCTCCAGAACGCGGTGAATTCAAAATCTTGCGAAGCGTTCGCCCTCGCTCACGCTTCGGGTTACTTGCCGCTGCGCATCGAGAGTTCGTGTTTGCCAGCTTGATTGCTGTTCGAGATCGGTACCAACATCAACTGCGGCTGCGGATTAAACGCGAACGTGTACTTCGGCAACGGATTAACTGGCTTCTTGCCCGTCAGTGAGGTTGGCAGTTTGGGAATGATCCAGTTCTTCTTTTCGAGTTCAGGGACCAGCAACGATTGCGGCATCGTGGTCTCGACTTTGTTGACGGCATGAACCTGACGGTGTTCTGCAAACGCCTGAAAGGTCGATTGGATCGAAGGGTCTCGATCGGAAGTGAATGAGCCCACGCAAACGATGGACCGGTCTCTTTCGTGCCAGACAAAGGCATCAAACGACCGTTGGCGATGCAGTTGAGTTTCGCGAAGCGCCTGGCAGAGAACCTCTGCGTCACGACCGGCGTCATCCAAAGCCTTGCCAAGTCGATCGTCGTCCTCTTTCAACCCTCCAGGTTGATTCAACAGTTTCGCTCGTCCGTAAAACGAAGCGACCATCAGCGTGTGCTTGCCCTTGTTGGTCAACAACGAATACTTGCGATCGCGGTTGATGCTCAACAACAGCGGATCGATCTTGCGCTGGGCGATTTCATCCGCAGATAAGAGCGGATTGATTGTTAAGAACGCTCCGCTCAACGGGCCGGGCCGGCCGGGAGTCGAACGGAAGACCGCGTGATCGGCGAATGAAGCGGGATTGAAGCCCTTGATGTAAGCCAGCGTCTCTTGAGCCAGCTTGGCGTCCGCAGAGGCATAATTTCCGGCCACGACACAGATGCGATTGTCTTTGGTCTTCACGCCACGACGCACGGTTTTTCCGTTGCGATCGAAGGTGCTCAGCGATTCCTTCGCCTCTTTCTGTTCGACGACGTATGCAGGAATCCCACCTTTCTTGCGCAACTCATAAACCAAATCTGCCGCCGCTTCAGCCGGGCCGGGACCGTCCGCGCGATATTCCGGAGGAGGTTCCGCCAGACTGACAACCATGATCATCCACGGACCATGCTGTTTGGTGAGCTCATACTTCTTGCCCTTCACCGCTTCGATCTTTTCCGCGAAGGCAGGTGAAGAGGCTTGGCAGCAGAACACAAACAGACAACCGAGCCCAAGCAAGCGGGTGAGGTTGACCACGGCAGACTCCATTCGACCGAGGGGTGGGATGTGACGCAGGTCGAGACAAAACGCGAAGGTCGTCTTGAGGCGTCGTGAAGGGGGCGGGAATGTAGCGCGAGTCGAAAAACGGGTCTAGCCCGTTTCCCAGAAGTACAAAACTTGATGTAAATCCTGCAAAAAATGCTGTGCTCTCTTTGCAAAAAGACTCCTCACAAAAATGCTGAAAGACAACTAACGGCTCAATCAGCCACGAGTTAACGAAGGTCTCACGACGCCGTCTTTCGAGAACATCACCAACTGGCACAGACTCTGCGATGCGAGAGAAACATCGCCGCACTCCGGCGAACGTGGCCCGAATCTCATTCGAGGCTGCCCGACTGCGAGAGAGGTCGGAGATTCTGAGGAACCACCGCGAGGTGGAGGGAGATTGGTGAGTCACTACTGAGGTCAGCCGCTCGGGAGAGGAGCGGCTGTCCGCCAAGCAAACGCAGACAATACCACGAAGCCGAGCGGAGGAGAGACCGCTCGGCTTTGTGTGTTTCTGACGCTTACTGCGGAGCGCGTGATACCAACCCGAAGCGCCAGCGAGGGCGATCGCTTCAAGTGCAAGCCGGTGCCTGACCCCTGACAGTTCGGGTTAATGTCCCCATCAAACTGTGGCGACTGCGAAAGCTTTTACTCGCTCGCCGCGACGATCCTTGCGGATCAGGTCGATCTTGCCGAACCGGTTCAACGTGCCGGTTGCTCCTCCCCGATAACGACCGAAGACCGCTGATCGGCCACTTTGTCGGGCTGCTTGGCGACGTTGTCGAAACTCGCGCATCAAGCATGTGCGAGTTCCTCGGGAGGAGTTGCCATGCGAACGATGGCTTGCTGCCTATTGATGATGAGCCTCGTCGGCTGCCACAGCGGCCCACGCTGGTTGATGCGCGATCATTCCGTAAGCGGAAACGCGAGCTACTCCGATGATTTGCCAGCAGACTCGTCGGGCAATTCGGAGTCGGAAGACCTGGGGATTCCTCCGTCTCCCGCGCAACGGCCAAGCGACTACGAACAATCCGCTCGAACTCGGAAGTCGGCTGGAGCGAATCAACAAACGGCGAAAGCCAAGGGCGCGACCAGTACACGCAAGCCGAGCACTGGAAGTGCCTCTCGTTCCGCACAGTTGGCTGGCAAGAAGCCCCCAACCTCCACCAAGCCAACGACTGTGAAGTCGGCTGCTCAGGACGAAACGGTGAAGCAGTTGATGGCCGATTTGGAGAAAACTAAACGCGAGAAATCTAGCTTGCAATCGAAGCTCTCTGAGGAAACCGCCAGGCAAACTCAACAGCGTCTGGAGTTGGAAGCCCGCATGTCGGTGTTACAAGAACAGCTGCGTCAGCAATCCGCGCTGCAACAAGTAGCCTACCAACAACAGGCGCAGGCAATCGCACGCCCCAGCACAAACTATGGCCAGCCAATGGCCCAAAGCTACAACGGCCCGGTCATCACTTCAGGCGCACCGAGTCCGATCATGTCATCACCTCAGCCGACGAACAACTTTAACGGATATGGCTCGAATGGTCCTAGCGTTCCCGCATGGAACAACACGCCAGCGTCGAATTGGAACTCATCCGCGCCGGCCTGGAACACACCGGCCGCGCCCTCGCAAGTCGAAATGTGGCAGTACAGTCCACAACGACGGTAGGCTCTTCCCGGTAAATCGAATGAACCGCAGGGGGCGAGCCCCGGTTCTTATCACACAAACCGGGGCTAGCTTGGATTATTCACCACGGATCACACGGAGTTCACGGATGATTCGGGGATGAAAGAAATTGGGCCGATAATTCGCCATCAGTCGTTTCGACAGTCTGTTTTGCAGTCGCGCAATCAAGATCCTGATGAATCCGTGGTATCCGTGGTTCCTTCTTGAATAATTTGGGCTAGCGCCCTGCGGCTGATTTACGGGACAGAGCTTCGCGTTCGGAATCAGAACCATGACCGCTTTCAGCGCGAATTTGAACAAGGTCGCCCTACTGCGAAACACGCGCGACAACGGAATCCCGGACGTTGTTCATTTCGCTCGTCTCTGTATCGCAGCCGGAGCAGCCGGAATCACCGTGCATCCCCGACCGGATGAGCGGCATACTCGACCGAGCGATGTGTACGCGCTGCGAAAGCTGACTCGTGAATTGAATGTGGAATTCAACATCGAAGGTTATCCCACCGACGACTTTCTGCGGCTCGTCGAAGAGGTGCGGCCGGAACAATGCACGCTGGTCCCCGATGCGCCCGATCAAAAGACTTCGGATCATGGCTGGGACGTGATCGCTCAAGCCGATTTGCTGAAGCGAATCGTCCCACCGCTCGCGGCGAGCGGAGTTCGGGTCTCGATTTTCATGGACCCGGCTCCCGAATTGATGTCACTGATTCCCGCGACCGGAGCACATCGCATCGAGCTTTACACGGAGCCGTATGCCGTCTCGTTCTCGACGCCTGATCGTGCGGCTTCGCTAGCTCAGTATGCGGCAGCGGCGGCAGCGGCTCAGCAAGCCGGACTGGGGATCAACGCGGGGCACGATCTGAACCTCGACAACCTCGAGCCGTTTCTCAGCACCGTGCCGCACGTGGTCGAGGTCTCGATCGGGCACGCGCTCATTGCCGATGCGCTGGAGTTGGGAATGTCAGAAGCCGTTCGCCGTTACGTGTCGATTTGTCGGCGATCACCGACCGCATAGTTTTTAGCGACAAGATTCTACGTAGCCGTCATCGCTCCGCGTGACGAGCCGGTCGCTTCACAGAGCGCTGGCGAGCAATCGGCTCGTCACGCGTAGAGTCGAGAGGTGGCGCGGTGTGTGCCGTTTCCACCTCCCGCTCATCGAACCGGACGGGCGGATTTCCCGCATCCGGCTCTCGGACAAGGATAGTTTCAATTGGTATTGTTCAGGCGGGTTGCCC
>JANNDA010000236.1:0-6994 GCA_031387195.1 Planctomyces sp.
GCTACCGCTCGTCGCCAGCGGTTCGAGCGAGAGCACATACAGCCCTTGTTGCCGCAACTGCGTCGTGGCAACCTCAAAGCTATCCCCCTCAACTTCGCCCGTACGAAGTGTGCCGTTCGGATCTTTGGCCTGATAAGTAAATCGCATGATGGCGTCTCTCAAATGACCAATGACCGAATCAATTTCCGAAGTCCGAATCAATTTCCTGTCGCCGGTCGATTCGGCCTCCAGCCTTCGTTACTCGACCGCAGCACTTCCTCAACCGTCGTGATTCCTTCTTTGACCTTACGGAGTCCGTCGTATCGCAGCGTGACCATCGGCGAGGCCTTCGCCTGTTCTTTGAGCGCGCCCAACGTTGGATTCGTGGCGATGATTTCACGCATCGCGTCGTCGATAATGAGCAGTTCGTGAATCGCGATTCGGCCAGAGTAGCCCGTGTTGCGGCACTTCTTGCAGCCGACCGGCCGATAATAGGTCTCGCATTCGAGGCCATATTTCTCCATGACCAGCCGCACGTCCTTTGGGGCGTCATAGATCTTTTTGCATTTGGGGCAGAGCCGTCGGCAGAGGCGTTGAGCCAGCACCATGTTGAGTGACGCGGCGAGCAAATAGCCTTCGACCTTCATGTCGAGCAATCGCGTTACCGTGCTGCACGCGTCGTTGGTGTGCAGCGTGCTGAAGACGAGGTGTCCTGTCAGAGCGGCCTGAATCGCTACACGAGCAGTGTCTTCATCGCGGATTTCGCCCACCAGAATGATGTCCGGGTCTTGGCGGAGCAGGCTCCGTAGCACGCCTCCGAATGTCAGGCCAATTTTTTCGTTGACTTGGAACTGATTGATTCCGGCCAACTGAAATTCGATGGGATCTTCGACCGTGCAAACGTTGGATTCGACCGAATTCACCGTACTGAGCGCGGCGTACAACGTCGTGCTCTTACCGCTTCCAGTCGGGCCGGTGACGAGTGCGATGCCGTTTGGTCGGTCAAGCTGCTCGCGGAAGGTTTCCAGAATGTCACTGCTAAATCCGAGCTGTTGCAGAGAGAGATTGATCGACTGGTTGTCGAGAATTCGGATGACGACCTTCTCACCAAACTGACCAGGAAGTGTGCTGACTCGCAGATCAACCGGATGTCCTTCCATGAGGACGTGGATGCGACCGTCCTGCGGAAGACGCCGCTCGCTGATATCCATGCTGGCCATGATTTTGATACGCGACGCGACGGCCGGCGCGAGGTTCATCGGCAACTCGAGTGATTGGTACAACGCGCCGTCAACACGATATCGAATGCGGAGCAAGCGCTCGCCCGGTTCAATGTGGATGTCGCTGGCGCTGTCCTTCACGGCGTTGTAGAGGATGTAGTTGACCAGCTTGATGATCGGGCTTTGTCCGGCTGCTTCCGCTGCAGCGGCAATGTCTTCGACCGACTGTTCGATCAACTTCACGGCGTCATCGCGAGCATCATCAATGATGTCGTCAATGACGAAGACTCGTGCATTGGGCAGATAGGTCTGCACCATACGGCGGATGTCTTTCGCCGCAGCGATCACAATCTGGATTTCGCATTTGGCCACGCTCCCCAATTGCTCGACCAAAAAAACGTTGGTCGGCTCGGAAACCGCGACGGTCAACGTGTCACGCACTTTGAACAGCGGCAGGACCGTGTATTTGTCGATGAAATCGCGTGGCAGCGAATCGACGACCTTGGCATCAAACAAGCGGCTGTCGAGCTTCACATAGGGCAAACCCAACTCAACCGACAACCCTTCAAGAACTTGCTCCTCGCTGCACCAACCCCGTTCAGTCAGCAGTTCTCCGAGCAGTTTCGTGCCCCGGTTGGAACGCTGCTCTTCGAGAGCCATCTTTAGCTGCTCGTCCGACAAGAACCCGCGTGCTACCAGCAAGTCGCCCAGCCGACGCTTTGGTTCCAACAGTGATGAGATGGCACGGATCATGAGAGACGGCACGCTCGATAAGTTATTTGAGACTAGGCGGCATTTAGGCTCGGTGGGGTCACATATTTGAGAGCGAGTGCTTGAAGTCCTGCTCATGACTCTAGGTCATGCTTTGAGTGGTAAAGCTCTGCGGGGATGACCTGAGTGATGCAATTCGGGAACGCGCTGTCTCAAATGATTCCTTCGACATGATCGGAGTGAGTCGAGTCATCTTGGAAAGGATGGGAGAGATGGAGGACATGTCGCTTGCCGGAAAAGTCACAGCGATCCGCAAAATCAATTCAATCAGCAAACTGAACCCAGATTACCTGATGAGCTTCGGTGGAAATGTCCGATCAATGGGCACTGAGAGTGCGCGGGCATTGTTAATCAGCTTTGGAAACCGCTCATGCCGAGCTTTCGCTGGTCTTATGTCATTCCGATTCTGTGCAGCGTGGGAAGTCTCACGAGCGGCACGGCGGCTTCGGCATTTCAGTATCCACCTCTGAACGACGACCTCAACACGCGGCAGATTCATGGTGCCGATGCGTGGATTGAAGGCGAGTTTCGCTCGACCGGAAACATCAATCAGTCGCCTGCTGACTTTGGTCCCGTTTCCGGCATGTGGTCACGCACGCCCGATGGCAATCCAGCTTCCGGCGATCGCTTTCCAATCATGCAGGCCGGCCCTTTGCCAGGCGGGCTCAGCCCGAACGGCTTCAACGGCAGCGGCATGATCCCGCCAGTCAACCAACCAGATTACATCGCTAACAACCCGGCCTTTGGTGGTCGTGGCTTCGGCGTCAACGGTCAAATGACGAATGGCAACGACACAATCAATGGTCAGTTCAACGGCAACATTGGGCCAGACCAGCAACGCCAATTTGGAGCAAACTCAACCAGACCCAATTCGCCCTTTGATCCGAGTGCTCGATCGGCGGCACGATCACAACAGGGGATGATGAGCGCATCAGCTAAGCAGCCGTATGTCGGATTGCTCGGACAAGTGGCTCGACCGGGTGTCTACGAGATTACCGGTGGGCGTGAGACGCTCGGCGACTTGATCGAAAAGATCGGTGGACTCGCCAAAGACGCGTCGGGCCAATTGCGGGTCATTCGTAATGGCCGACCGGGGCAGTCAACGTCGTATGCCGCCGCCGCTTACTTTGAGTTGTTACCGGGTGATCTCGTCATCGCAGACGCTCAGTTCAGCCGCAGTTCAGGAACCGTGCGCAACGGAGCTTATTCATCGGCTCAAAGCGGAGTTGCCGCACGACCAGCCTCCGCCGGATCGGTGCAAATTGGCTTTGTGAATTTGCTCGATCGTCCGGTGGTGCTGAAGTTACGCAGCGAACATGCCAATGTGCCAGCCATTCTCGCGATGATGCGGCAGGACCGTGAATTGGCCTCAGCAGTCAAAGTTGTCCTGCCGTCCGGACAGAGTCAGCGGTCTCAGGGCCAGCAGCGACCTGACACTCCGCTTCCTTCCGAGACGGTTTTGATCTTTCCGCGAAATGCCGTGATCAGCGAGCGACTCGATAATTTGCCCGAGCCAACGATGCTCAACAAAGATCAGAGCAAAGACGACGACGCTCAACCACCGCGAACGCCACCCGCTCATATCTCACCTGACGTCACACAGCGGCACTCGCCATCGCAAATGCCGAATACGGAATCGGCCGTGACTGAAGTCCCTCCACCTCCCACTGTCGAATACGAGCATTCACAAAACTTGCGTTCCACACCCCAAAGATCAGGCGGAGTACGTGGCTCGACTTCTGAGCAAACCGCGAGAGACACAAACATGGCGCTCGCACCACCTGCTGAGGGTGCCGCGCAACACTTTGATACACAGAGTGGTCAATCCATCGGATCATTGCCGACTCGTGATGTCGCGGCGTCAACTCTGACGCACGACGAAGATGTGGCGGCGGCTCCGAGCCCGAACGACTCCGACTGGAATGAGGACCGCGATCCGTCTGTGGAACCATCGCGACTGAATGCGTCCAGAAATCGTCGTCCAATTACCGAGGTGCATGGTCGCGACCAGGGATTCGATGGGCTCGATCCGGATGCAGATGGCACGTCAGATTCCCAAAATGCCTCAGGTAAAAACGCCGCGTCAGGATGGTCGATCTGGCCACCCCTTTTGACTGCCGGAATCGGATTGTTGGCACTGCTTGGATTCAGCCTCTCGCTGCGGCGACGGACGCAATCGGGCTGGCAACAATCGACTCCACGCACTTCCGAAATGACTCACTCGCCCGCTGCACCGACGCGGACAATTCCGATCGCACGTGAGGTTGCTGAAGCGACGGTATCTGTTCCCGTTGAAGCAGAATCGCCAATCAACAACGAGACTCGCACTCAAGCCTCTTCAAAACACGACCTCCTCGAATCGCTGATCACCAACCAACTGCCGTTGACGACAGAGAAGGTGAACTTCGCCTCGCCCTTGCAGTTCCACGGTCGGCCGGCCACGCCGAGGATGCTGCGGTTGGATAACGGCCACGGATTACCGAAACCACACACACCCAATACTGCTCCGCTACCGACACGCCATCAGCCGGAGCAGACGGACGAAATTGCATCCCAACAGAAAACCAGCGTTGCGACACGGAGTTTTCGCCTCGATCAATCAACGGCTACAGCACCAGCTTCTCGTTTTGCTCCCGCCAAGCGTGCGGAAGCAGCCTCGTCCAAGTTGGCAAATACAGCCAACTCAAACGCATCAAGTGATTCACAAACCAAAGTCGGTCGCAACGCCGGTGGCCCGCTTGATCGCGCTTTGTCTGCCGTTCAAAAAAGAGAGGAGCGTTCATGAGCATCGGCTTAGATGTCGGTTCCTCTCTGGTTCGTAGTTTGCGAGTTCGTGGCGATCAGTTGGTCGGCCGCAGCGGTCGAACGCTCTTCGCTGTGTTGCCGGATGCGTCGGAATACCGGGCGTTGTTAGAGGCTGGTCACATTCCGTTTGCGATCTGCGACGGAGCGTTGGCACTGATCGGAGACAACGCCGCTGCGTATTCCTCATTGTTTCACGTTCGTCCTCAGGAGCTACTGCCTCAAGGGCACCTGCCGACGAACGACCCCGTAGCTCGACAATGTTTGGCCGCACTGGTCGAAGCGTTGTTGGGTGAGCCGGATCAGCCGGGAGAGATTTGTTGTGTGACTCTACCGGGAGGCGAAATGTTCCAATCGTTGGCCACTAGCAACGAGTTGGAATTCTTTACCAGGCTGATTCGGCTACGGGGCTTCACACCGCAAGTGCTGCCCGCCGGCATGGCGGCAGTGCTGGCTCAATTAGTGAATCGTTCCTTCACAGGCATCGGCCTGTCATTTGGCGCAGCGACCAGCGAACTCGTTCTCGCACATCGCGGTATCGAGGTCGCGTTATCCACCAGCCCGCGAGGCGGTGGCTGGCTCGATGAACTGATCGCCGAGCGTTTTAATTATCTGCTCTGTGATTCCACCGGAGAGAGCTTTCTCGATCTGGTTCAAGCGGCCGAGCATCGGCAGAATTTCAACAGCACGCTCGCTTCGCCGTTCGATGATGGATCGCAGTTTTTGGCCGATATTCATCGCGACTTGGCATATGGCCTAATTCGCTCGGCCGCCGTCGAGTTCAGCAAGCAACCGCGCGCGCTCGATGTGCCACAGCCACTCTCTGTCATCGTTGTCGGCGGGGTGGCGCGGATTCAGGGATTTCGTGAGTTGCTGCACGAGGTCTTCGAGTCTGCTCGTTTTCCACTGACGATCAACGACATCCAGTTCGCAACCGACAGTGACTTCACTGTCGCGCGAGGTTGTTTGATCAACGCGCAGCTCGAAGCGGATGTTCGAACGCCAAAATCACGTGCCGCTTGATTCGTGCCGCGACGAAAATAAAAACAGCCGGACGAAGTGCGGAATAACCGCATTTCGTCCGGCTGATGTTTTTCGTTTTGAGCGAGCCAACGAACTACGACAACTTCTTGTCGGCCGTCAACTCTTTCGGAGCATCAGTTTTGAGAGCATTCTCCCGTTGAATCGCCTCATAGACCTCTTGGCGATGCACAGGAACTTCTTTGGGAGCTTCAATTCCTAAACGGACCTTGTCGCCCCGAATATCCACCACCGTGATGACAATATTATCACCAATGATGATGCTCTCGTCGCGTTGTCTCGACAGCACAAGCATCACAGAACTCCTTCTCATGATGCCGACAGGGGTCGGCCACAATCCGCTCGTGTCAAACCTGGCGAGCTGACTTCCAAAGTTTTACCGAACACTCCGTGGAATGACTTAGTAAAGCTTTGGTGAAATTCGCTCGACAGGCCGCGTCTCCGTCCGTCCGCCCACGCGATCCGGTTCCGGCGGCACAATCGTTGTTTGTGTCGTGATAGGGTAATCGTCTCTGGCGTGCGGAGACCGAAGTCCCGATTCCCAAAAACGGCAAGCACTTCCAAACGTAGGTCAGACTCTGACGCCTGTGCCGGGGGTGTCTGATTTGCGGGGGCAAAGCACTTCCGCTTAAGCTCGCGGCCAGTTCGCCTTTCGGATCAGATTCTAGGCTTATCGACAAGATTCGTCTCAAGTTTTCTGGCAAAAACTGATCGGTAATGAAGAGCCCACACATCTAAGGACCAACGTCATGAAACGATTTCTTCTCGTGCTTGCGGCCTTTGCACTCACTCTGTTGCCGCTGACGGTCGATGCCGCCGACAAGTTGCGGCTGCTCATCATCGACGGACAAAACAACCACAACTGGAAGGGAACAACCCCCATTCTTCAGGAATTTCTGACGCGAAGTGGCCGTTTCGAGGTCTCTGTGGCGACGACACCGCCGTCGAAATCAACGACCGAAGCGTGGAATAGCTTCCGGCCAAAGTTCGGTGATTTTCAGGTGATTCTCAGCAACTACAACGGCGAATTGTGGCCAGAATCAGTTCGCCTGGATTTAGAGAAATTCGTCGGCGACGGCGGTGGACTCGTCATCGTTCACGCGGCGAACAATGCGTTCCCGGAATGGTCGGAGTTCAACAAGATGATCGGGCTGGGCTGGCGCGGCGCGGATTTCGGTGAT
>JANNDA010000249.1:0-2179 GCA_031387195.1 Planctomyces sp.
GGCAACAGACCTTCCACACACTTCCATTGCTCGTCTGACAACTCAAATCGCCGCATGACACTCCTCCTCCTTGAGGCAAAATCAACTCACGCGGTTTAACAGCTCTCTCCAGTCTCTCAAATAGAATGTCAACACGGCCTAGTGAAGGCGTCACTGTAAGTGGATGATGGCTGGTCTGTTGTGTGAGTGCCATGATTTGCTCCTTGAAAAATGTGCTGAAACTGTGCTGACTCGGAAACACGATCACACTACATGAAATCACGCGGGGATTGCAGCATTGCTTTGGGTCGCATTTTCGACGTCCGTATTTGGCTTTCCCAAGAGTTTGATTCGGTCTTGCGAGACCTTGGAACTGATGTGGGTGTAGAGACGCATGATTTCAGCATCAACGTGACCAACCCAGGATCGGACGACGGCCTCCTCGATGCCCTTGGTCAGGCACCGCGAAATAAACGCGTGGCGAAACGTGTGCGGTTTACCTGCGATTCCGAGCTTGGAAAGCACTCGTTTCAATGCGGCATGAGTGGTTGACTTGGCAATCTGGCGATCGTTCACGGGATACTTCCTGGTTTTCGGCGAGGTCAGCACCCATCGTCCTTGCCTGGGTAGCTCATGGAGAAGTTGAGCCAGCCTCGGACTGATCGGGACGATTCGCACGTCGCCCGACTTAGGCTTCCAGCCGTCCTTCGGTTGGACGTGGAGGACGTTGGCCTTGAAATCCACATCCGCCCAAGTCAACCAGCTCGCTTCGCCGATGCGAAATCCCGTTTCGGCCAACAACAAAAAGGTCGCGGCGTGAGGCGGACGAGCGAGCGCCAGAATTTGTACAATCTGCTCATCGTCAAAACATGGCTGCGGCGTGGGCTTGGGCTTTTTTAGCTTGAGGCCCAGTAACGGATCCTTGTTCACAATCCGGCGCGTGAATGCGAATTTGGTCACCTGACGAAGCAGCATCATCTCGTCAGAGAGCGATTTCGGAGCGAGCGTCTTGGCACGCCGAGCTTTGAACTTGTCCGCGAACGTCAGGTCAATTTCTGAGATGCGGTGGCGTTCGAGGATCGCGGCCAGTGTGATGATCTGCTTGAGGATGCGTTTATTTTTGAGACCGTCGCCTCTGCCCGCTGCTCGGCGATGAGATACTCCTGATAGGCGTCAGTGACCTCGCTCAGCGTGGCTGGCTTTTTCCGACTGAGCGACTCGCCAGCCGTGAGTTTTCGGTCAACTTCCCAAGCGCGCTGGATGGCGACTTTCTTGTTTTTGGTGTTGAGCGATTGTCGAACCTGTTCGCCGTTGACTTGGTAGGTGGCTTGCCATGTCAATTTGCGCCGGTAAATGCGAACGCATTCGCCGACTCGTTCGGAGAGTTCACGGGGCTGCCGGTTATTCATGGTTGAGACCTTCATTGAAAACTTTTTGGAGAAGACGGTCGCGAAAGATGCGAAGATGTTTGCCCACTCGCCGGCCACACCCGCGAAGCATTCCGCGCGACGACCAGTCGTAGATCGTTGCTCGCGGCACTTGCAGCAGGTCTGCCGTTTTGTCGACCGTGAGCACCGGGGGATACTTCGTCCCCCAGTCTGAGTTCACGAACGGCGCACTCAGCTCAGTAGGTGTGAGCCTGAGGCCATCGCCGCGATCATTCATGATTCATCCTCCGCGACCGCATTGACCATTCACGCCCGGTGTTGGGCGGAGGAAATGTGCGGTGGAGGACGACGCTGGTCTAAGGGCGCTGCGCGGCAGTTGCACGGTAGATCAATGGATTGCGACTGCCCAGCGAATTCCCTCGCCAGTTCCATCTGCGAAAAAGCGGATTCGCTGCAAGCCCCTGTTCAGCACCTTAACGGCGTCTCGAAGACGGTTGATGTCCGTCGAGGGAGGCAGCGGATCGTCCATGTGTTCCGGCCACCGACGACCATCAATCGCGTCCAATGTCATTTGCAAGAACGACGAATTGCGTGACAGAGACCTGCGGAGATGCCGCGACGGCGGTGGCGCTTCTGAAACACTGGCTCTGCGAGGTGATTGATCACCGACCGCGAGCGAGTCACGGAATTGTCGGAGTGGCTCGGAGGGATTTTGCGCGGAATTCGAGGGGTTACGGAGGAGTTGGTCGCAGGTGACGAGGTCTGACGTGAGGATCGATTGGCCATGAGTGCCGTTGTCGGTGGGGTTGCCG
>JANNDA010000275.1:0-2133 GCA_031387195.1 Planctomyces sp.
CAACTGCGGAACGAGTGCGAGTTTCGTGGGCCACGCGGTCAAACAATTTCCTTCCCGGCGAATCTGCACGGTTTCAGGACGCTTACCTCCGGGCATGATCGCTTCGGCGCGATCGACTCGATATGTGCTCCATTCGACGGCCGAAAGGTCGATGCCGGGCAGCACGCTCGCCAATTCCTTGCGTGCGTTCGCCAGCAGCGTGACGTCATCCCAAGCGACTCCGTCCTCCGCGATCTGGCCACCCACTTGCCACACCGTCCGTCCGGCTGAATCCAGATCCGACGTGATCGTCACGCGCGTCTTCGCGCCATCCACGCAATGTCCCTGAAACGCGGGCAGCGAGCCGCGCAGCATGACCATGTGCAGCGGCCGACGCTGCATCACTTCGTGGTTCAACTGCACGCCGCGGCGCAATGCGGCGTTGCCAGCACCGGCCGTGAAGATCACCTGACGCGGTCGTAATTCCACGGAGTGACCGTCGTCTCGATGCAATCGAATCGCCGTCACATCGCCCGCCGCGCGACAATCGAAATCAACCTGCCGTGGATCGACTTTCAACATCCGCTCCTGATGCCGAGCGGCGAGCACTTCGATCAGGCTGACCGTTGAGATCACTTGCTCCGGCAATCGAGCCACTGTTCCCGGACAACGTCGCAGCAATTCCGGTCGCTCGTCGGCCGCGACAGTTTGCGGAGCGACTCGCAATCCGAACTGAGCCCCTAGCATTCCTAAACGAGACGACAGCGAATCGGTGCGCCACAAATAACACTCGTTCGATCGACGTCGCACACCGCTCAAGTCCGGTTCGCTCCGACCGTCTAAGCAGTCACGCCAAACGCTGGGCATCTCACGAATGCTGGTGGCTGACTTAGTCAGCAAACCTTGCAGCGTGTATTTCAACCCGCCGTGAATGATCCCTTGCGCAGCCACCGTCTGCCCGGTGCCCAGTGCGGTTGCCTCAAGCAATACCGCGCCGAGGCCACGTCGAGTCAGCTCGTTCAGCAACCACAACCCGGCAGCTCCGCCGCCAAAGATCACGACATCCCTGTCCACAAGCAGTCACTCCGTTTGCCTCAACGCCACAGAAGCGATTTCACTAGCACGACGCGCAAGCGAGTGGTCCGTAGCTCGGCAATTCTCACTCGCTTGCGCGTCGTGCTAGTATCGACGCGCTTCACCTATTTCGGCGGCGTTCTAGTCACTTGCTGCCGACCAGCGGAAGACGAATCTCGCGGCCTCTACAGCCGCTTCACTTTGATGTTCTTCCATTGGCACTTGGCCCCGTTGGGCCAACCTTGGCCGCCGTGGACTTGGACGGAGATCGAACCCGCCGCACCGAGCGTTTCGGAAACTTTGGCCTTGTCGTAATTCTTGGCCTCGAACTTCGTCCCGTCGAACTCGTTGACTTTGAGTCCGTTGATCCAGGTTGTGATGGCTGGCGGATTGCCGACGACGCGGACGCGAGCGGTGTTCCAGTCGTTGACCTTCCACGCTTTGAGCCATTCGTCGCTCGTGCAAGTCGGCGTCACGGGATTCGCAGGCTCGGTCGGCTTCGCGAACAGCTTCACGAGCTTGCCGTCTTTCTCCTCGCCAAAGATGTCGTAAGGCCGCGTGTTGAAGCCGCCTGTCCCTTCACCATAAATGTGACCGACGTTTCCTCGGTCGTGATAGTCCACCATCATTTGAAAGCACTGGCCCTTGTCGTTCGCTCGCACGAACAAGCCACTGCAAACGCCCCAGTCGGGTTTCAGGTCGATCAGTAACTCGAAGTCTTTGAACTTTTCGTCCGTCAAAAGAATTCCGCCGTTACCGCTACCGGGCGGGTCTTGTTCACCAGCAATGACTCCGTCTTCCACCTTCCAGCTTCCGCCGGTTCCGTGTCCGATTCGTTCCGGATTCTTATGCCAACCGGCGAGCGATTTGCCATCAAAGATCGATGTGAACCCGGCATCGTCAGCAGCAAACGTGACGTTCGTCTGACAGAGGGAGCCGACAATAAGCCCCAAACAGAACAACCAACAGGACAACAACTTCATGAGCGACTCCTTCAATGGTGGGAAAACTCAAAAGACAAACCGCGCAGGCTACGGTTTTTCTTTGAGGTCACAAGAGCAAACCATTTGTCCGCAGCCG
>JANNDA010000339.1:0-2229 GCA_031387195.1 Planctomyces sp.
CGACGACGGCGAAATCCGAAATTCGTACACCCGACCCCTCAGCAAGACCCATCGATTGAAAGCGAGTCTGCCATGAAGCTTGTCCGTTGCTTGATGCTGGTCGTCAATTTGTTTGCGGTTGGAGTCTCGACCAATGCAGCCGAGACGCCGTGGGCTCGTTCGGCGGCCAGCGGCGCGTGGTCGGCGGCCGCGACTTGGGAAGGTGGCAAAGTTCCAGCCGCAGGTGCTCGCGTGCATGTGCGGCCGGGGCATGCGGTCGTGTACGACGTGAATTCGGAGACGCCGATCCGTGCGGTGTGCGTCGCGGGCACGCTGACGTTCGCGGCGGATCGCGATACTCGTCTCGATGTCGGCGTGCTCAAAATCGAAGCGACTGACGAGCCGACCGAAGAGGGCTTTGATTGCGATGCTCACATCGCGGAGTTGCCCGCTGGTGCGGTACGACCGGCACTGTTGGTCGGCACGCCGGAAAAACCGATTCACGCGAAACACACGGCGCTGATTCGGCTCGCGGCGTTTGAAGGTCAGGACAAACAGTCGTGTCCGGCGATTGTCTGCTGCGGCGGGCGGATGGAGTTTCATGGTGCGCCGCTCAGTCGGACGTGGGTGAAGCTCGGAGCGAATTCGAAGATGGGCGACACCGCTGTCACGCTATCTGAAACCGTGACTGGGTGGCGAATCGGAGATCGAGTCATCATCACGGCGACTCGGCTGGGACGCGACAACGGACAGGGAACCGATCTGCTCGAAACGGAAGAGCGAACTGTCACGGCCATCGACGGAGCTGGCGAAAAACTCACACTCGATGAACCGCTGAAGCGAGAGCATCTCGGCGAAGGTGACTTCCGGGGCGAGGTCGCGAATCTCAGCCGGAACGTGATTGTTGAATCGGCGAATCCCGATGGCGTGCGCGGCCACACGATGTATCACCGCGGTTCCGCCGGCTCGATCAGCTATGCCGAGTTCCGGCATCTCGGCAAGATGGACACGCTCGGCCGATACTCGCTGCACTTTCATCTGGTCGGCAACACGATGCGCGGCAGTTCGGTCATCGGTGCGTCGATTCACGACAGCCACAACCGCTGGCTGACGATTCACGGGACGAATTATCTCGTCGTCCGCGATTGCGTCGGTTATCGCAGTGTCGGCCACGGGTTCTTTCTGGAGGACGGGACCGAGGTCCAAAACATTCTCGACCGCAACCTCGCCGTGCAGGCGATGGACGGCAAGAAGCTGCCGAAGCAAGTGCTGCCGTTCGATCAAAACGACGGAGCCGGTTTCTGGTGGGCCAACAGCCTCAACACGTTCACGCGGAATGTCTCGTGCGAAAACAACCACTACGGTTATTTCTTCGAGGCGACCGAAACGAGTTCCCTCAAGCTGACGCTGCCGGTGCAAGACGCGAGCGGCGAAACGCAGCCCACCGACATTCGCACGCTGCCGTTCGTCCGGTTCGAGGACAATGAAGCGCACTGCGACGGCCTGTACGGCGTCAATCTCGGCCAGGGAGTCAACCGCGTCGGCCCGGACGCGAAGCACCCGTTCGTGCTGCGGAACACCAAGATCTGGGAGATCCATTACGCCTTCCGCGTGCAGGCTCCGTGTGTGCTGGTCGAAGGCATGACGATCTACAACTCGATCTACGGCGTCTATCACCCGAACTTCGACCGCCACGTTTATCGCAACCTGTCGATCACGCAGTCGCCGAAGCATGGCGACGCCGAACCGTTCAATCGAGGCCACGACGATGACAGCGTGCAATACGGCTCGCTGACGGTCGACGGCCTGACGTTCTCCGGCCACCACAACAGCTCGATGCCGTTGATCCAGATCACCGATCACAACCCGACCGGTTCGGCCGAGACGCACATTCGCAACGTCCAAGTCATCAACCGCCAAGACAACAACCGCCGAGCGTTGGTCAACCTCGGCGGCGGCCCGCGTCCGCAACCGAAGACGCCCACCAGCGTGCCAGTCATCCTGCATGACTTCTATGGCTCCGGCCGCCACGCGCGCGTCGTCAGCGCCAAGTCGAGCGACGTGAAAGGCGCATCCACGACCTACAAGTCCGATCCGCCGCTGACCGGAGATGAATCGCGAGTCATCGAAGTCCGCGACATCCCGTTCCCGCAACTGCTCGACCCAATCGACGACCAACCGCCGTCGACGATCATCACGCAGGTCACGCGCACGGCCGACGGCTGGCTGGTTCGCGGCTCGGCGTCCGAC
>JANNDA010000350.1:0-5535 GCA_031387195.1 Planctomyces sp.
CGACTGGAGAGTGCGCAGCTCAAGCGAGAACCCGGTCAACCCGTGCTGGCCTTCGCGGGCTGGCTCTCTCGGACAGCGGGTGAAAAGCTGTTGGGGCTGTCGGGCCGCACCGTGGAAGACGCCTTGCGCGAGGCGGACACCAAGGGGTTCAAGCCCTCTTCGCTCGGCGTGAATTTGAAAGGCAACCTCCCGATCCGAATCGAGAACTTCGTCAGTCACAACGTCGTCGGCCTGGTGGAAGGGAGCGATGCGACGTTGAAATCCGAGGCGATCGTCTTCACCGCGCACTGGGATCATCTCGGCGTCGGCCGGCCTGTCCTCGGCGATGCGATCTACAATGGCGCGGCGGACAACGCCACTGGCTGCGGACTCCTGCTGGAGCTCGCCCGTGCGTGGTCGGCTCAGTCGCCGAAGCCCAAACGATCCGCCGTTTTCCTGGCCGTCACCGCGGAAGAGAAAGGGCTGCTCGGATCCAAGTACTACACCCGGAATCCGCTCATCCCTCTGAGCAAGACGGCGCTCAATCTGAACGTCGACATGATCCTGCCGCTCGGCGTACCGGCCTCGGTCGTCGTGACCGGTGCCGACCGAACGTCGATCTGGCCGACGGTCAAAGCGGCGGCAGAGAGGAACCGCCTGGAGATCGAAACGGACCAGAGGGCGCACCTGGGAATCTTCTACCGCTCGGACCATTTCTCGATGGCGCAGTCGGGCGTCCCCGCGTTTTCCGTCGCGGCGGGAATGAAGATCACAGGCAAGCCGAATGACTTCGCCACCAAGGCTCACAAGGAATTCAACGACAAGGCGTACCACTCGCCGCAGGATGAATTTCAGCCGGACTGGGATTTTTCGGGCTTCGTTGTGTTGGCCGAGTTCATGCTGGACGTGGCCCGCAACGTTGCCAACACCGACCAATTGCCGACTTGGAACGTCGGGGACGAATTCCGTCTTGCGACAAGGTAACCGGGCGGCGTCCAGAAACCTCCGAGTACGGAAAACACGCCGACCGCCGCTCGGGGTGACCGTCTTGGGATGCAGTTCTTTAGTCACGCTTCACCTAGTTAGGAAAGACAAAGGCGACAGGTGACCTGTCCCCTTTGGTCACCCGGCGGCAAGTGCCGATCTACTCGGCAAACAACAGCCGCGAGCACCAGTCATTGCGGAATCGAGCATCGGGATCGAACTCCGAACTGACTCGCTGGAATTCCGCCAATCGAGGGTAAAGCGTCCTCACCGTTGCGGCATCCATCGGGCAGACTTTTCCCCAATGCGGACGTGCGTGAAACAAACTGGCCATGCTGCGCGCGAGCACCTCGGAAAAGCGATTGAAGCCCTGAAGCTCCGAGGGGCGCGCGTAGCAATTGAAGCTGATCGAGTAGCTGTCCTGATCTTCGCCGCTGGCCATCGAGATCAGCGTGTCGTCTGGGAGGATTCGCCGGACGCAGATCGGGTAACAGTGGGTGTAGGCTCCCACGTCCGTCGGATTCAGCAGTCCGAGTTGCTCCAATCGTTCGCGCGACGCCGTCGACAACGCGTTGCCGTCGCCATCGAAGTAACACACGAGTTCCTTCACAAAGTCGATCGCGTCCGCCAGCCGAGGCCGTGTGACGAAGACTTCAATTTCCACATGGCGAAACAATTCGTGCTCCATCACCAGCATGTCCTGAGACTTGCCGACGACCTTCCAATGGCGAATGACCGTCAACGGCAACAGGTGACGAAAGAAGAAATGCGTTGCCCTGCGGTGCCGGCACAGCTTCGTCAGGAACAGGACCACCAGATGCAGTCCGACTTCCATGACCATGAAGAAATAGGCTTGATAGATCAGCGCCAGCCAACTTTTTGGACCTGGAGCTTCGCGTCGATGTTGTACCCAATAATCCCACCTCCACGGCATGAGATAGAACTGTTGGAGCGGGAAAGCGTCCTCGGCGGCGATGACCTCGGCGAGCGTGTCGTGCCGCTGAAAGTGCTCTTCGACGCAGTACTGCGGGCGAACCCAGAAGCTCACCGAAACGATGACTCCCAGACATCCCAAGGAACATCGCGCAGCCCGAAGTTCCGAGCCTTCAGTGATTGTTCGAATGATTGGCTGACCAGTCGCGGCCTCGTAGGTGGCCACGCGGATCTCGGCGACATAGTGCGAAAGGCTGTGCTTTCCCGATCCGTGCGTCCCGGTCGAGATCGCTCCCGCAATCGCTTGCTCGGTGATCAAACCAACCGAAGGCAACGTGACTCCGGCCTGCCGTTCCAACTCAGCGAGCACACGTTTCACTTGGCAACCCGCTCCGATGGTGGCCCAGACTCCGTTTTCGCGATGTTCGATTCGCACGGAATTCAAATGCCGCAAATCGAGCAGAACATCCTCGCAGCAGGCCGCTTCGCTGTACGAGTGCAGTCGCCCGATGACTCGAATTCGCGAACCTCGGTGCTCGACGAGAATCCGCAACACTTCGTCTTCCGATGTCGGTTCGTGCATGTGCTTCGGTACGAAGCGGACGTTGCGTCCAAAGTTCTGCACAGCGCTCTGTTCTGAGGTCATCTCTCAACATCTCCGAAAGAATGCTTCAACCGACGTTGGCAACTGCATAGCTTCGTTGCGCACTGACACGTCCGATACCAAGAGCCTCTTTCAAGGCGAAATCTTTCTTCAGCAGATTGGTTTCCCGTTCGAGTTGTCGAGCCGTTTCCACTCCGAGACGTCCCGCAAAGGCCGCCGGAGACACCGGAAATGGGTAGTCGCTGCCATGCAACAATCGGCTGCGAACTAATTCTTCTTCATCCAACAAACGACCAAAGTCGCGGACTCGACCGACGGTTCCCAGCACCGAAGTGTCACCCCAGAGTTTTGGGTAACGCTTCAGCAACGACACGAACTCCGGGAGTTGATCCGGGCTGTCCGTGATCCAGCCGGTTCCAGCATGGCAGGCCACGACAGTGCAACCCTGATCGAGAGCCAACTCCAGCCGACGCGGTGCGGCGAGGTGCTTGTCGATCACCGGAGCACTGTGCTCGTGACCGGTGTGAACCAGGACCACCATGTTGAGTTCACAGCAGCAGCGGAAAAACTGAGCGTGCTTGCGGTCGGCGATATTCACCCCTTGCGTCGGCGGATGGATCTTCAACAACCTCGCCCCTTTCGCGTGACAACAGGCGAGTTCCTGCAACGCATCGGCTCGTTCAGGATTGATCGACGGGCACGCGATCATGTTTTCCGAATGCCGAGCCACCACCGCGAAGACATAGTCGTTCGGTACATAAAACGACGTACGAGCCCAGTCAGGTTGGCCGTTGCGATCGTAAACGGCATCTTGTCCCAAGATCGCAGCCTTACTGAGACCGGACCCCTGCACCTGTTCCGCCAACACCTCCTCGTATCGTTTGTCGATCGTCTTGCCCGGCTCCTGCAGCCGCAGCAGGGCCATCAGGTAACGAAACTGCAAACCCTCCCTGATTGGCTTCGCAATTCGGCAACCAGTCCCGCCGTCTCCAACTCCGAACAAGTGGACGTGGATGTCTAGAGTTGGCGGCGGCTCACAGGCGGCGGCACCGGTGCCCATCATCAATTGGCGTGCCATCCAAGGGGCGGTCAACGCACCAGCCAGAAAGGATCGTCGATTCAAGGCATTGGTCATGTTCAACTCCTGAAAAGAAATAGTAAGCACTCACTTACAATCGATGCAAAAAAAGAGATCGGTCAGACCGCATCACTCACGAGAGCCTGGGCCACCGATGCAAACATCTGCTTGCGTTGACGTGGCCCCAGAAGATCCAGCTCGACGAGGATGTTGGAAATCGTGGCTAGTCCCACCAAACCCCAAGCCGCATCGCTCACGGTGAGATGGTCGCGACCATCCTCACGACCCGTCGTGATTTGCCGCGACACCAGTTTGTGAAACTGCCGGTACATGCGAACCAATGCAGCACGCATCTCGTCGTCATCAGTTTCCGCCAACGCGGTAAAGATGACGCGATAGAAACCGAATTCGCCCTGATGCTCTGCCTCGTAGGCAATCAATCGTTCGACTCGCGATTCAGGGTTGGGGAGGTCAACCAGGATCTGCTCCCACTTCTCGGCGCGGGACTGAAAGATGTCGTCGATCGCCGCCAGAAACATTGCCTTCTTGTCCGGCCAGAGCCGGTACAGGATGTTTTCCCGGACTTCGCATCGCTGCGCCAGTTCCGCAGTGGTGGTCCGCCGATATCCCAGTTCGCTAAACGTCTGGCAGACAATCGGCAACAGCTTCTTGCGCTGCTCGTCGATTTGGCTGGGACGGGGCATCATGACACCGTTCTTGTTAAAGTAAGTGAGTGCTTACGTTAGTCCCGCTTCGACGGAATGGCAAGGCCGTCTGCCCCGATCTCATTGAGACACGTCAGTTTCTTCAAGGTCAATCAGCAAGTTGCCCCTCTAGCGGAATGCAATCATGTAAGCGATGGTGTCGTGCTAAACTGTCCCGTTGGCATCGCGGTCTGCCTCGACAATCATCTGGCCGCGCCGAAAAACTCGTGACGAAGGAACTCGCGACGATGGACCGCCGAATACTCGGACGCACGGGGCTGGCTGTCACACAACTCGGTTATGGCAGCATGGGGTTGCGTGGGCCGCGGACCTGGGGCGTCCGTGTGGTGACCGACCACGATGCCGAGCAGTTTCTCAATACCGTGCTGGATGCGGGCATCAATTTCATCGACACGTCTCCCGATTATGGGGCCAGCGAAGAACGGATCGGTCGCTCCATCGGGTCACGCCGCAGTGAGTTTTATCTCGCCACCAAATGCGGGTGTGTTTACACGCAACGGGAGGACCATCTGGAACTCGATCACGTCTGGAAGCCCGATGTCATTCGGCGAAATCTGGAAACGAGCCTCCAGCGTCTGCGCACGGATTCTGTGGATCTGCTGCAATTCCACGGTGGTGATGCCGAGACGCTGCAACGCGAAGGACTGATTGATGTCCTGACCAGTCTTCGGGATCAGGGCTTGGTCCGGTTCATCGGCGTCTCCAGTTCTCTGCCAAGTCTTTCGGCCTTGATCGACCTGGGTGTGTTCGACACGTTTCAGATTCCGTATTCCTGTCTGGCCCCGCAGCATCACGACCTCATCTGCCGAGCCGCCGAGTCAGGTGCCGGCATAATCCTGCGGGGCGGGATCGCTCAAGGTGGCCCGGATGCGGAAATCCAGCGACCGGTGCTCGAGGCAATCTGGGACAAAGCCCAGCTCGACGAACTGCGTACGGACGACATGACACGCGCGGAACTCATCCTGCGGTACACGCTCTCGCACCCGCACTGCCAGACGACGATCATCGGCACCTGCAACTTCGCTCATCTGGCCGAGAACCTGGCGGCGGCCCGCCGTGGGCCATTGCCGCTGGAACTTGTTTCGGAAATCACCGCACGAGTTGCCAAGATCCTTGGCTAAATTCACTCGCAGGCGCGTCGTGCTGAGTGGACCCGCAGAGCACAGTAGGAAGCCTTTCCCACGACGCGGGTTTACTTATACCCCGCGCGGTCATGGACGAGAGTTTCTTCA
>JANNDA010000367.1:0-6815 GCA_031387195.1 Planctomyces sp.
GTCATCGCTCCGCGTGACCAGCCGGTCGCTTCAAAGATCAATGGTTTGCAGTCGGCGCGTAACGCCGAGCGATTACGGCTACCTAAATTCGGCATGGCCGCGAAGTAGATTATCCAAACAGATCAAACAGCGGTTCGCCCGTGGAAAGTGGGCGAGTGAAGCCGTCTTTGCCCAGGCGCATATCGAGCGGAACTCCGAGCGAGTGGAAGATTGTGGCTCCCAAATCTTGCGGATTGACGGGACGGTCTTTGACGTAGGCTCCGTTCTTGTCGGACTCGCCATAGACTTGGCCGCCGCGAATGCCGCCGCCGGCGATGATTGTGGAGTAACAGGTCGGCCAGTGTTGCCGTCCAGGATTGGCCGCGCCGTTTTGGTTGATGTTCGGAGTGCGGCCGAATTCTCCGGTGACGACCACCATCGTGTTCTCCAACATGCCGCGATCGGTGAGGTCGGTGAGTAAAGCGGACACACCCTCATCGAGACAGGGCAAGCACCAGCCCATGCCATACGAACCGTTGCCGAAGGCGTTGCCCATGCCCATCTCACCGCCGTGCATGTCCCAGCTTGAAGCGGGAGGTCCGCCGCCACCGTTGGGAGATGGGCCGGTCCAACCGTTGACCGTAACGAAGCCAACTCCCGACTCGATCAACCGTCGCGCGAGCAACAGATTCTGTCCCAGCGGATGCATGCCGTAACGCTCGCGAGTGGCCGTCGATTCTCGCTGCAACTCAAACGGCTCGCGACCTTCCGATCCGCTCGTTAGGTCAAACGCGCGGCCGTGCAAGTCTTGCCAATCGGTCGTTGAGCGGTGTTTCGCGATGTCGCTGGATGTGGGATTGAGACCGTCCAACAAGCGGCGGCGATCGAGCATTCGCTCGGTCGGCACGGTGGCGATCAATTCGTCAGGTGCCTTGAAGGTCGGCATCGCCGGATGATTGGTGGCCGAGCCGACAAACAGCGGACTGTGCATCGCTCCGAGGTGTCCGCCATTGCCGATGTTCGCTGCACAGAAGACCGGATCGCCAACGCATTTGATCAACCAGACATACGGCGCGATGCTTCGCTCATCCGGCCGAGCCTTCGACAAGATCGACCCGATGTACGGCGCGTCTGCCGGTGCCTGAGCCTGACCGCTCAACAGATGATGCATCGCGTCGAAGTGATTGCTGATGTTGCCGACGTGCGTCATCGACCGAATCAGCGAGAACTTGTCGGTCATCGTCGCCAGCCGCGTGTGCAGTTCGTTGATCTGCATCCCCGGCACCTTGGTCGGGATCGGCTGGTATGGTCCGCGAATCGTGTCAGGAGCCTCCGGTTTCAAGTCCCAAGTATCGAGATGACTCGGCCCGCCACACAGCAGAATGAAGATGCACGACTTCTTCGCCGCCCCTTTGCCGAGGCCGCGTTTCGGATCAACACCGGCCGCAACCATGCCAGGCAGCCCCATCGGCAACGCGCTGACCCCGGCGGCCTGAAGAACTTGGCGACGCGATATCGCCGCGGTTGAGTGCTGCATGGAGCTCATTGAAAGACTCATTGAATGTCCCTCGGTCATTGCCTCTGCGGACGGCCCGCACCTTGCGCGGACAAGTCGATTACTTTGAAGGAACCGGGATGGTATCGAGACTAAGGAACGAATCAAAACAATTTGATGGCCTGATCGTCCATGGCTCATTGCAACGACGTCGCCGTCACCGCTTTTCAAAAAGTTGTTGCAGAGCGAATTGCTTCAGTTAGCATGACTCAGCAGTTCAACTGCCACCTTCTGTCATAAGGAGATCATGATGGCAATGGCTCGCCCCTTACTTTCGCTTGATGAGTACGCGCGATACTCAGTTCTGGAGTACTTATTGATTGGCGACCTCCGCGATTTGTTGGAGGAACCGGCTGATGCGGAGACACGTCGCTGGTTGCTCGCGATCTTGGATGAGTTGCTGGACATGCTCCCCAATGAGTTCGAGTACGAAGATCAGGATGGATACCTCGCTGATGTCAGCGAACTTGTCCCGAATTGGGCACCACGAATCCACCGGCTGCATATTCAGCACGACGGCCTCTATTTCACGTTGCTCGATCTGCGAAACCGTATCGGCCAGCAAGAGTCGTTTGAGTACATCGCCAAGGAAGTGAAACCAGAACTCTCGCGATGGATCGAGAATGCTCAACAACTCCGCTCCGACGAACGACACCTCGTTGTCTCCGCTTACGATCTAACGCTCGGCGGCGAAGGGTGAGGTCTTTGTCGTTCACGTTAGCAAGACGATCGCCCGGCAGAAGCGAGGACACATGCGGCAGCCGATTGTGGAAATCTCTGGTGTTCGAGTCCCGCGATTTCTGTACGGAACGGCTTGGAAGGAGAGCGAGACTCAGCGGCTTACCGAGCTGGCTGTGCAACTGGGGTTTCGTGGAATCGATACCGCGAACCAGCGGAAGCATTATGACGAGGCGGCCGTTGGGCAGGCGATCACGGCGGTGATCGCGACGGGGTTAGTCGCTCGCGAGGATTTGTTTTTGCAAACCAAGTTTACGTTTCGAGGCGGGCAGGATCATCGTCTTCCTTACGATCCGGCGGCTCCCGTTTCGATGCAGGTGGAGCAGTCGTTTGATAGTTCGCTCCAGCATTTGGGGACTGAGTTCATCGACTCGTATGTGTTACACGGGCCGACGCAACGGGTCGGGCTGGGTGCCGCCGATTGGGCGGCTTGGCGGGCGATGGAGGACATTCATGACAGCGGCCGAGCACGGCTGCTCGGAGTCAGCAATGTTTCACTGGAACAGCTTCAGGCGTTGTGCCAGCAGTCGCGTGTGCGACCCAGCTTCGTTCAGAATCGCTGCTATACCGTGCGGGGTTGGGATCGCCGTATCCGTGAGTTTTGCGCGGCTAACGAAATGATCTATCAAGGCTTCTCGTTGTTGACGGCGAACCGGGAAGTGATGGCGCGACCGGAATTGGCCGCGATCGCTGAACGCTACGGGCGGAGCGTCAGTCAGATTGTTTTCCGCTTCACGCTCGACGTCGGCATGTTGCCGCTGACCGGGACCACCGACGCCGGGCACATGCGAGCGGATCTCGATGTCTGTGATTTCTGTCTGACGCCCGACGAGGTGGAGCAGATCGGTCACGGCTTCTTCACAGCGTCGCAGACCAATTGATAGTACTCGGCAATCTTGTGGTCTTTGCCAGGAGCGAGGTCGGATTGGCGGATGACAATCAAGTCGAGGCTCGGAGCGATGAAGATGTTGTTGTCCCATTTGCCGAGCGCGGCGTAAGCGTCTTTCGGCACGTTCGGCCATTTGTTTGTCGTGTTGTTCCACCACAAGTAGCCGTAGGACTTATTGAGATCCTGTGACGCAGCGATGGACTCGGCCAACCAGGCGGCGGGGACGATTTGCTTGTCGTTCCACAGGCCGTGATGCAACACCATCAAACCAATTCTGCCGAGCGAACGGGCGGTTGTGTGACAGCCGGAGTACGGCAACGCGAGGCCCTCACGACGCTCCCAGGTCAGGTCTTCGGAGCGAATGCCGATCGGGCCGAAGAGTCGCTCGTTGAGGAACTCGTCGATCTGTTTGCCGGTCGCTTTGTGGAAGACCGGGCTGAGCAGCGCGAGTCCCGTGTTGTTGTAGTCCCACTTCGCTCCGGGTTCGTGATCCATCGGAGCTGTTTTCAGAGCGTAACTGAAGAGGTCTTCGCGCTGCCCGATTCCCGGATCGTTATGGACTCCCGAAGACATGCTCAGGAGTTGCTTCACGGTGACGGCACGCTTGCTGTCGGGGCTGGCGTCGGGAATGTACTTGCCGACTGTGTGATCGAGAGCCAGCTTGCCGTCAGCGATCGCCAATCCCGTCGCCATGCTGGAGAGCGATTTACTCGTCGAATACGCGGCGAATTTCGACTTGGCATTCGCGTCACCGAAATACCACTCGGCAACGATGCGCCCGTGACGAATCACGACACCCGATTTGCTGTTGTGGGACTCTAGCCAAGACTTGGCTTTCTCCAGCCCTGCGGCATCCATTCCCTGACTGGCTGGCGCGGCCGTTTCCCAGTCCTCACCCGGCCACACGGTTTGAGCATTCGCTCCGCGAACGCACAGGACGACAATCAACAACGACCAAACGAACTGGCGCAACATTTCGAGTTCTCCAAGTGAGAGTGATGTAACCCGAAGCGTCAGCGAGGGCGAACGCTTCTAGGGACTATGATTGGGGAGCGTATTGGAGCGTTCGCCCTCGCAGACGCTTCGGGTTACTTTCGTTGTGGCTTCGTCGCCTTATCTTGTTTCCCACAAATTTTTCAACGGAACGACGGCACCGTTCTTGGCTTTGCTTTCTTCGGCGGCTTGCATCAACGAAAAAATTTCGAGCGTTTCAGCGGGGCTCACCGGGACTTGGCCGGTTTTGAAGAACTTGGCGATCTCGGTGGCGAGCGGTTTGTAGCCGACATATTCGTCGTTCGTTGGAACGACACCTTTGACCGGAATGCCGTGGCCGTAGATGCCGGCGGTGGAGACTCCTTTGTCACCGAAGACTGTCGCGCTGTATTTGACTGTGCCTTCTTTGATGCCGCGATAAGTGCCGACGCGACCGTCCTTCCAAGTGGCGGTGAGGTACTCGGCGCTGGGCGTTGACGCACACGTCACCGAGACAACGCCTGGACCACCCATAATCGTGTAGAGCGTTTCGAGGCTGTGCAGTGGACGCCAAAACTTGTCGGCTTCGGGAGCCTTCGCGTCCCAGCCGCCGTAGACATCGCAACCGATGACCTTGCCCACTTCGGGATGATTGACCATCCCGGCGAAGCCCGTGCTGAAGCGATGCTGCGAACTGCTCCAGCAAGGGGTCTTCGTTTCGGCGGCGAGCTTCATGATCGCGACCGCATCCTCCGGCGACGACGCCAGCGGGCGGCCGATGAACAGCTTTTTGCCGGCTCGCAAAACCGGCTCCGCTTGTTGGCGATGAAGTCGAGCATCCAGGCTGAAGATCATCACGCAATCGACTCGCTTCAACAGTTCGTCGAGCGAATCCACCCACTCAATCGGCGGCACCGCGTCCTTCGGGTCTTTCGGATTCTGGTACATCTTCGAGAGCTGGTCTTTCCACTGTGCTCCCAGCTTCGCGCTGTCGGGATAGTCGTCGCTGCCGACCGGATACGCGGCGACAACTCGCATCCTCTCGAAGACTCCTTCAGCGTGCGGCTTGTTCAGGAATTCCGTGTACGCCACCGACCCATAGTTATCGATTCCGAGGATACCGATGCGAATGAGGTCCGCTGCTGAGGCTCGAACGTCAGCGAGGATGAGCCCCAGTGTGAGAACGCAGACGAGTGTTGTGAGATGACGAAGCAAGAGACTCTCCTTTGATTGAAGCCGCGAAAATAACCCGAAGCGTTAGCGAGGGCGAACGCTCCAGGAGACTCTGAATCCATGGTTTTCTGGAACGCCCGCCCTCGCTCACGCTTCGAGTTACATCAGCATCCGATCGGAGTTCGTTCAAATTTGCTCGCCCAACAAGCGCGCGACTTCGTAAACGTCTTTGTCACCACGACCTGACAAGCAGATCACGACGATGTCGTCTTTGCTGCGTTGCCCCGCAGTCTTCATCGCTTGAGCGATCGCGTGCGAACTTTCGATCGCCGGGAGAATCCCTTCCAACTTGGCAAACGTTTTGAGGGCCGCCAGCGCCTCGTCGTCGCGGATGCTGACGTAATTCACTCGACCGGAGTCCTTCCAATAGCTGTGCTCCGGCCCGACGCCGGGATAGTCGAGGCCCGCCGAAATCGAATGCACATCCATCGTTTGGCCGTCTTGATCTTGCAGCACGTAGCTGTAGCTGCCGTGTAAAACTCCCTTCACACCGAACGTCAACGTACTGGCGTGATCGCCGGGTTTTGGACCTCGGCCGCCCGCTTCGACACCGGTGAGCGAGACGGTCGCATCATCGACGAACGGATAAAACATCCCCGCCGAATTCGATCCGCCACCGACGCAGGCGATCACTTCGCTCGGCAATCGGCCTTCAGCGTCGAGGCATTGCTGCCGAGCTTCGCGACCGATGACCGATTGAAAATCGCGAACCATCATCGGAAACGGGTGCGGGCCAACGACGCTGCCGATGATGTAGTGCGTGTTCTCGACCGAGCCCATCCAGTCGCGCATCGCCTCGTTGATCGCATCACGCAGAGTCCGCGAACCGCTCGTCACCGGGCGGACTTCGGCCCCCATCATTTTCATGATGAAGACGTTCAACTTCTGGCGGCGAATGTCCTCTTCGCCCATGTAGACCACGCAATCAAATCCGAATCGAGCACACGCGACGGCTGTGGCGACTCCGTGTTGCCCCGCTCCGGTTTCAGCGATGACTCGCTTCTTCCCCATGCGGCGGGTCAACAACACTTGCCCCATCGTGTTGTTGATCTTGTGAGCCCCGGTGTGATTGAGGTCTTCCCGCTTGAGATAGACTTTCGCGCCGCCGAGGTGCTGCGTCAGCCTCTCGGCGAAGTACAACGGATTCGGACGTCCGACAAACGTCGCCAGCAAGCCGTTCAACTCGCGATGAAACTCTGGATCCTGTTGCGCCTTCGCGTACTCGGCCGTGAGCTGATCGAGCGCCTGCATCAACGTTTCCGGAACGAATCGCCGACCAAACTCGCCAAATCGGCCTTGAGCATCGGGAACCTGCGAAGTCGCAGACTGTTGCGAAGGAGCGGGCATCAGAAATCAATCCTTTAAGACATGCGTGTTTTTGGTGAACGGGGCGGCGTCAGCCCCCTGGTAGTTTCGACGTCAGACCGGGAGGCTGACGCCGCCCCGCTC